>DAOVYW010000040.1 GCA_030635415.1 Candidatus Firestoneibacteriota bacterium | reverse complement strand
TTTGTTATCAATGTTGGTGATATATACAACCCTAACCAACAGCATCAGGAATGAGTTTGGAAAATAATTATTTTTTAAAATAAAATTAACTCGACTTTGGCCAAGTCCGATATATAATTACATATCCAAAGTGGAAGTATATTAAAAAAAGATTGACAGAAAATAACACCTTAGCTATACTTTACTTTGCCTACCAAAGCAAAACGGTTTATCAAGCAATCCATACCGTTACCCTATATAATTTTGGAATTCTATTCCAGTGAAGATTGTTAAGCCAGGGTTTGAAAAAAATCTTTAAGGAATTAATTTTTGTCGAAGATTGACCGATACTTAATACTGTCAAATGCAGTCATGCATAAGCCGCGGAGAAAAAACATAAAAAAAGACAACCGGTACTATTCTCTAAAAGCGAGGGCGCCATTTTTCCATCCATCCGGGACGAAACCAGGTGAATTATAATCAGCAATCCCGATAAAATATAAAATTGAAAATTGCCATAAATACTTCCGTTCCAGGACGGAGGATTATCATTAATTATTAGAAGAAAGGGTGTTTTATGAATGTTACGGAATTGAAAAACAAAAGTATCTCTGAGTTGAATGGATTAGCCAAGGAACTTCAACTCTCGGGAGTTTCCGGTCTTAAGATCCAGGAATTGATTTTCAAGATTATCGAGGCTCAGGCCAAAAAAAATGGCCAAATTACGGCGGAGGGTGTGCTGGAAGTACTTCCGGATGGATTCGGATTTCTCCGTTCCACGGATTATAATTACTTGCCCGGACCGGATGATATTTACGTCTCGCCTTCCCAGATTCGCCGTTTTGGTATGCGGACGGGCGATACTATTACCGGCCAGGTGCGTCCCCCAAAAGAGGGAGAACGTTATTTTGCCCTGCTTAAAGTGGAGGAAATCAACTTTGATTCTCCGGAAAAGCAATCCGATAAAATTCTTTTCGACAACTTGACCCCCATCTATCCCCGGGAGCGTATTAAACTGGAGTATGATCAGGGTGATATCAGTTCCCGGGTTATGGACCTGTTAATACCTATCGGCAAGGGACAGCGGGGACTGATTGTAGCCCAACCCCGGACGGGAAAGACGATCCTGCTTCAGAAGATAGCGAACGCCATTACCGCGAACAATCCTGAGGTCCGGCTGATCGTGTTATTAATCGATGAACGGCCCGAAGAAGTCACGGATATGCAGCGGTCGGTTAAAGGAGAGGTGATTTCCTCGACTTTTGACGAGCTGGCGGACCGGCATGTCCAGGTGGCGGATATGGTAATTGAGAAGGCCAAGCGTCTGGTAGAGCATAAGCAGGACGTAGTGATTCTGCTGGATTCCATTACCCGGCTGGGCCGCGCGCATAACACGATTATTCCCTCTTCAGGAAAAATTCTCTCGGGCGGTGTGGATTCGAACGCCCTTCAGCGCCCCAAGCGATTTTTCGGCGCGGCCCGGGCGTTGGAGGAGGGGGGCAGCCTGACCATTATTGCGACCGCCCTGGTAGATACGGGAAGCCGCATGGACGAGGTTATTTTTGAGGAATTCAAGGGTACGGGCAATATGGAACTTTGCCTGGACCGCCGGCTGGTTGACAAAAGAGTTTTTCCGGCCATTGATATCAGCCGGTCCGGAACCCGCAAGGAAGAGTTGCTTATACCTCCGGATGACCTGGCCCGGATTTGGATATTAAGGAAAGTCCTGAATCCCATTTCCATGGTTGAGGCTATGGAGTTGCTGATTGACAAGATGGGGAAGACCAAGAATAACAAGGCTTTTCTGGAAGCTATGAATGCCTGAATGCCATAGGAAAAGCGGATACGGCTTAAATGAAAAAATCATGTTATTAATTAGTTGAAAAAAAAACCATTAATGTTATAATACCACCCCTTTATAAAAAGTCTTTTTAATATAATGGTCTTTTGTTATGACATTGCCAGCAGTTGTAGGGGTCTTTAATTAAACACCCCTATGTTTCGTGGCGGAATATTATGCTGCAAAACCCTTGTTGCTGTCTTTGCAAGAAGCAGCAGCGACGAAGCAATCTCGATTTTATAAGGATAAAATAAGATTGCCACGCTCCCTACAGTCGCTCGCAATGACATCTTAGAGGGTTTTGCAGCAGAATCAATAATAATATTACAAAACTCCCGGGAATACCGGTTTTTTTTGGAGGAAAGCAGAATGAAATCCAAGATCCATCCTAAATATGAAGACACTACTTTTACTTGCGCCTGTGGTAATGTGATTGAAACGCGATCTACCATCCCGCCGCAGGCTAAAGTGGAAATTTGCTCGGCTTGCCATCCCTTTTTTACTGGTACGCAAAAGCTGATTGATACCGCCGGACGGGTTGAGAAATTCCGCCGCCGCTACAAACTTAAAGAATCCTAGCGGCATTTAATCTGATGAAACCAAGAAACTCACCATAAATTTCTATACCCTGTTTTTTAAAATCCTTCCGCATTTTTCATTCCGAGGGATGAAATAACTGGGGAATCTTTTTGCGAATCGGGGGCTGGGAGATTTCTCACTTCGCTCGAAATGACATTTCTGGAACAAACTTATCAGCGAGATTTACAGAACAGGTGAATTTTTTCTTGGGAAGAGGCAGGCATGCTGGTTCAACTTCTGAAATACACTCAGGAGCCGGAAAGGATAATAGCCCAGGCGGCAAAACTTTGCTACTCAGACGCCGGGCTTGAGGATATAGCCGGAAAATTATCGCAGGAAAATACCGCGGATTTTATCCGGAAACTTATGGACCTGGGTCATCTTTCCGCTCTGGAACACGCTTCTTTTACTTTTGGGATTGAAGGAGTCTCCCGGGCGCTTACGCACCAATTGGTGCGTCATCGTTTGGCCTCCTATTCCCAGCAGAGCCAGCGTTATGTTGCCATGCGTGATTTTCCCTACATCACTCCCCCGTCTTTGTCCGGACAACCGGAACTCCTAAAGCGTTTTCAAACTATAATTCATGAAATTGGCCGGGTCTACCAGGAATTCCTGAAAGCCGGAATTCCGGCGGAAGATGCCCGCTACCTGCTTCCCAATGCTTGTGAAACTAAAATCGTAGTTACTATGAATGCCCGTGAACTTCTGCACTTTTTCCGCCTGCGTTGCTGCCGCCGGGCCCAGTGGGAGATTCACGCGTTGGCGGATCGGATGCTGAATCTGGCCCGGGGCGCCGGGCCCAACCTTTTTCGCCGGGCCGGGCCGGGCTGTATAGACGGGCCTTGCCCGGAGGGGAAGCTGTCATGTGGGAAAATGCCCGAAGTACGCCAAAAGTACGGAGCAGAAGGAATTTAACCCGAGGGCAGAGCCGGTGTAATAGATTAGTTGTTCGTCGTAGTGAAACCAGGAGCGGTAGGGGCGTTTAATTAAACGTCCCTACACCCCGGAGCAATATATCCAGTTTTCGGGGGATTGAAAAAATAGTATGCAATCTTCACTTATGAGAAAACGTATGCTTGATATATTGCGGACCAATACGGAAATCAACCGGGAGTTTATGAAGTGTGGAAAAAATTAAAACAGATTGAGGAGCGCTTTATTGCGATTGAAAACGAAATGGCTGATCCGGAACTGGTGAATGATCAGAACCGCTTCCGCCGGACGGTTAAGGCGCATGCCGAATTATTGGAAGTAGTCGAGAGCATGAGAAGTCATCGCAAGTGCGCGAAGGAACTTCAAGAGGCCCGGGAGTTGGTTTCGGCGGGAGGAGAATTAGCCGGGCTCGCGGCGGAAGAAATACCGGCGCTGGAGAGCAAGTTGGCGGAGCTGGAAGAGCAGCTCAAACAGCTGCTCGTGCCCCGGGATCCGCATGACGGCAAGAATGTATTTGTCGAAATCCGTGCGGGAACCGGAGGGGGTGAAGCCGCTCTTTTTGCGGCGGATCTTTTCCGGATGTACAGCCGATGGGCTGAGAACCAGAAGTGGAAGGTCGGCATTATCGATTGCAATCCCACTGCCTTGATGGGGTTCAAGGAGATAGTTTTCCAGGTGGAGGGAAAAGAAGTTTACCGTAATATGAAATACGAGGCCGGCATACACCGGGTTCAGCGGGTTCCGGCCACGGAAGCGTCAGGGCGCATTCATACTTCGGCCGTCACCGTGGCAGTCCTGCCCGAAGCGGACGAAGTGGATGTCTCGATTAATCCGGCTGAGGTACGCGTAGATATTTTCTGCTCTTCCGGACCCGGGGGGCAGAGCGTTAATACCACCTACTCAGCAATTCGTCTAACCCATCTTCCCACCGGCATTGTGGTCCAATGCCAGGATGAACGCTCCCAATTGAAAAATAAAAACAAGGCGATGAAGGTTTTAATATCACGTTTACAGCAAGTCCGGGAGGAAGAGCAATCCAAAGAATTAGCCGCGGACCGGAAATCCCAGGTGGGCAGCGGCGATCGTAGTGAGAAAATCCGGACTTATAATTATTCTCAAAACCGGGTTACTGATCACCGCATAGGCGTTTCTCTCTATTATTTGGAAGCCTTTATGAACGGGGATGTTAAGGAGCTGATACGGAAATTACAAGCGGCGGATCAGGCCGCCAAGCTAGCCCAGGTCTGAGAACTTTTTCCGGCGCGCGCGCCGGGAGGGAGAAATAAAATACTGTTCGCGCAGCGCCAGTTGGCCCTGGGCGCAAGCGCCAAGTGATTGCCATTCGCAGCCGGCGCAGATACGGGAGAGCTCTTCCGGGGTCAGAGCGGCGATGCGTTCATTGATTTCCGACAAGGAATAGAGGTAACCGGGTTTTAATTTCAAGGCACGCAGAGTCCGCCGGTCGAATTCCGCTGCGGCAGTCCCGCGCGGCCCGAGATGACGGCTCGAACATTCATATTCATGGTGAGGGCAGCTTAGGCAGATATCGTCAAATCCCGGGCGGATGATAATGTTTTGCACCCGGCCGGACGCAATCAAATCAACAGTTCTTTTCATTTCATGGATAAATTCGGGCGAGTAGCCATATCCCTGGAAGCCCAACCGGCAAAGAAGATGATGAGGACGTAAAGTGAGCCGCATGAAATTATCAGTCTCCTGACCTAAAAAACTGGAAAAAATTAAAAATAGACAGGTTTCAAACCTGTTGCTACTAACACTTACAGAAACTAACTTAAATTATGAATCAATCGCTGTCAACTAAAAAGCAATTAAAAAACAAAGCGCCGGACGTTTACCGCCTGCTGGCCTGGGCGGCCGGGCAATTCAGGGCGTGTGGGATGGATGCTCCCCAGCGCCACGCTCAGGAATTTTTAATGCACATTCTGGGAATGTCCCGCGCCCGTCTATTGGCAGAACCCGGATTGAAAATAAACGTCAAAATCCGGGAACGTTTTCAAGATCTGGTTCATAAGAGACTTGAAAGAATCCCGCTGCAATATATTTTGGGTTACGAGGATTTCATGGGCATCCGGTTGCAGGTTGGTCCTGGAGTCCTTATTCCGCGGCCGGAAACCGAACTGCTGGCGGCTGAAGCATGCCGGGTTTGTCGGGAAATGAAGTCCCTCCGGTTGATTGCGGACTTGGGGACCGGATCCGGCAACCTGGCGCTTAATCTGGCGTCCCATTTCCCGAAAGCTTTAATATACGGTATAGATTCTTCCCCGCAAGCTTTATACTGGGCGCGACGCAACCGCCGGCGTTTCCCGGCCGGCAGGGTTCGTTTACTGCGCGGCGATGCCGAGCTTGCGATTCCCCGGTCGCGGTACGGTGAATTTTCATTAGTAGTGTCCAATCCTCCTTATATACTACGTTCAGATATTCCCGGATTGCAGCCCGAGGTCCGGTATGAACCACGCTCGGCTCTAGATGGCGGACCGGACGGTTTAAGTGGTATTAAGCGGATGTTAAGAGCTGCGACCCGGCTTTTGCATCATCAAGGCGCCTTTGTCTGTGAAATTGGCATGGGGCAGGCTGAAGCGGTAAAAAAGTTGTTCAAAAAATCCGGATTTGTTGAGATTAAGGTAATGCCGGATTGGCAAAATATCCCCCGCATTGTTACTGGAAAATGGCGATTACCATAGGGGCGGATTTGCCTGTCCGCCCTTTGATGATATGGCCTGGTCTGGGATTTACAGGCCGGCATGGAAGCCGGCCTGTACGGTAATTTAAATTAATGTATGGATATGTCGGGAATAGTAAATATTTTGTTAGAAAAAAGTTCACTTATTCTAAAAAAAAGAGTAAAATATAATGTGACAATAATTTAAAAAATAAAAGGGATATACCTTATGAATAAAAAAATGACCTTTTCCACCAAACTTCAGCTTTTTGTTTTAATTCTGGCGGCATTAATTGTAGGGAGTATCTCAGCGGTTTTTTTTACTTATCTTCTGCATTCCGCAAAAGATTCCTTCTTCGGGGTTACTTCGGGTTTTGCCTATTATATTCTCCGGAGTCACGATATATCCGGCGCAATTTCCCGTAAGACCTTGCCCAAGGTTGAAAAAAAAATAGCGGCTAATCTGGAACTTCAGGAGGAGATTCTTTACGTGGCCTTGATCAACAACCAGGGGGAAGTGCTTCTGGATACCACGGGCGGAGATGTGAAGAAAATATATCTAAATGATAAGAAAAACAAATGGATGCTCAAGGAAGAGAAAGAGAGTTTTTTCTTCCTGCGTCAACTCCCGCTAAGGGAAAAACACTTTGATGTCGCCAATGTTGTTCTGCCTATTTATTTTCAGGGTGAAGTATGGGGTGTGGGTGTGGTCGGGGTTGCGGCCGATTATCTTTTTAAATATGCCCTGCCGCGAGCCGCGATTTTTGTCGCGATTTTATTCGTGGTTTTTCTCTCTCTATCCGCCGCGGCCTCAATCGCGCTTATGCGCTTTTTATTTAAACCGGTAAGGGAGCTTATCCAGGGAACGGAACGTATTTTTGAGCAGGATTTCGAGACCGAGATACCGGCGTACGGGGATGACGAGATCGGCGAGTTGGCGGAAACTTTTAACCGATTAATGAGCTATTTGAAGGATTTTATTTCCCGCCTGCAGGGACAGGCTTTATTGGATCCCATGACTAATTGTTATCGCGAGGACTTTTTTAATAAACAATTAGGCATTGAACTGGAACGTTCAGAGAGGTTTCGCGATTCCTTGTGCGCGGGATGGATTATGATTTATAGTTTTTCCGAGGTGGAGGACAAATACGGGAAAATAATCGGGGAACAGCTAATAAAAACTTTTGCCGACATATTGAAGAAATCCACCCGGCATATCGATGTTCTCGCATATAGTGAAAATGGGAATTTCGGCTTGATTCTTCCAAAAACCGATTCCGAAGGCGCCTTGGTGGTGATAGAGCGTATTCTCTCGGCAATCCAACGTATTTCCTATGAGGATGAGACGGGAAGAACGGTGGGTCATTTAGGTGTTAATTATAGCCTGGTATCTTATGCCATAGAGGAAGATATCTCCCGGCCTTCCTCCCAGGACTTTTTAAATCAATCCCGGATGAAATTGGATGGTGTCAGGGAGCAGGGCCCGAACCGGGGCAGCATTACTAAATATAAACCATCATGAGCTAAAGTGAAAAGGGGGATAAATTCATGAAGAGTGGCTACTTTTATCTACTGCTGGGAAGTTTGCTCCTGGCGGGCAGCATGAACGCCCGGGCTGACTGGCTGGGCCTGATGAACGGCGAAAATGCTTTGGATGGTGATGGATATTACAATGCCAAGAATATGGATATCAGCTTTGATCAGAACAACAATGGCGTTAGTATCATTACCAAGGAAGGCTCTAACTGGATAAGGGTGTTTGTTTCCAAACAGACATATGGCGGTGACAATTGGGCGCCTGAAATTATTCCGATTAATGCGAACCTACTTGGTCATACCATAGATCCGGATCTGGATATTCTGCCGAGCGGAAAGGGATTTGGCGCCTACGCCCAAAATACCTCTATTCGGTACCGGATTTACGGCAATTCCTTTAGTGGCAATGGGGTTTTTTCAAACGTGGTTAATGATTCCAATCCTATTGATACCGGGATGGCCAATAATGCGGAACAGCCCAGTGTGGCCATGCTGAATGATAATACGGCAATTATTGCATTTATCCAGGCCAGTGGAACAAATATCCGGGTTTTTTCCAGCAAGTGGGAGAATAATGAATGGTCATTCTGGGCGGGAGACACGGGTTGGACCTCGGTTGCCACTTCCGGCCAGGCGATTGACGGCTGGGAGTCGCGAAAAGCTGTCCGGCCCTGTCTGGCAAAAAGTCTGGACACCAAGGATCTGTTCTGCGTTTTTGCCAAGGGAGAGGTTATCAATGAAAAAAACATAAGTGCTTCGCGTTATTCCAATGGGCAATGGTATATTTGGGGCGTCGGCGGTTGGAAGATTATGGGCGATCTGAGCGTCAATACAGAGTCGGTCAGCGTAAAGGGCAGCAACCTGGATGCGGATTGTCCACGCCTGGCTCCGCTCTCCAATGGCAGGATGCTTTGTGTTTACGAGTTAAAGGATAACTCCTCGAACAACAGGATTCATTATACTATTTATAATGGTCATGACTGGATGCCGGGAGTTCCGTCGGATTTCGTGGATGTGGCCGGAAACTCAGTATTAGCCTCGGCCCCGGATCTAGCCGTAAGTCCCCAGGGTAAAGTGATCTGTGTCTATGCCAGGGGAAACACCAAAAACGCTTTTAAAAATGTTTATGCTGTAGAGTGGGATGGGAACAGTTGGATTGCCATGAACAACGGCCAAAAAATAGATACAGTGGGTAACTCAGTTACGGCCCTTACCCCGAAAATCGAATTTGATAACCTGGGCAATGCTATCTGCGTTTTTCAGCAGTTTACAGATGATAAAACCAGGGTTTATGCCAATTATTTCCAGGGGCCGCCTTTTATCTCCTCCGTTTCCCCGGACGGCGCCGAGAATAACGGCCGGGTTACGATTGCGGTATATGGGAATAATTTTGCCGATCAAGGTACTCCTGAGACCAGGATAGAAGCCTGGTTGAGAAAAGATACTGAGCCTTATATTATAGGGCAAAATATCAAGGTTAAAACCCAGCATTCGACATACGCCACTGCCCATGAATTTAGTGTGGAGTTTGATTTAAACGGTGTGGCTGTTGGAGACTGGGATTTAGTGGTGGAAAATCCTGATGGACAGAGTTATGTGGCGGAAAATATTTTTGGCATAAATTGGCCGGATCTGGACAAAGCGCATGTCTACCCCAACCCCATTCGTCCAGGCAGCAGCGGCACCCAATCCGCCCAAGTTTTGCGCTTTTTTAATTTAACCCGGGAAGCGAAGGTACGTATCTACACTCTAAAGGGAGAACTGATCCGGACTTTAACCAAGAAGGACCGTCAGCTTTTCATAGAATGGGATTTGAGAAATGAGGCCGGCCGGATGGCGGCTCCGGGTGTTTATTTGTACCGCATTGAATCCGAAAAGGGCAGTATTAATAAAGGGAAATTCATGATAATCCGCTGAGGCGGAATGGATGTAGATGATGGGAGGGAACCCTTATGCGAATCAGACAGTCTAATTTTAAAATGATGAAGAGGCGGATTTTTATTTTATTGGCCATAGGACTGCTTTTCTGGACCACGGAAAATGTCAAGGCCGGACCGTTTACGCAGGATGAGACCGGGACCACAGCTGCGGTTTTTTTAAAAGCCCCGATTAGTCCCCGCAGCATAGGCATGGGACGGGCGTTCACAGCTGTGGCCAACGGACCGGAAGCGGTCTGGTGGAATCCGGGAGGCCTGCTTGCATTCCCCCGGCGGGAAATTTTACTGGAGAACAGTCTTTGGATGAATGAGTTGATGTTGAACACCGTGGCTTATATGGAACCTTTGAGTGAGGACCATGTTCTGGGTTTTATGATAAACCATATGACTTTTAGTACGCCCATGACGGGGTATGATAATACGGGCAATCTCATCGGCGATATTGGATTTACGGATATGGCTTTTTCCCTGTGTTATGCCACTAATGTTTTTGAAATTCCTTTTGGGATAAATGCCAAGCTGATTTCCTCCAGTCTGGATGACGTCTTGGCTATAGGAGTGGCCGGGGACGTGGGAGTTATACAGGGATTTTTTAAGGATGATCTGCTGGTGGGTTTAAGTCTTAAAAATTTTGGAACCAAACTGAAATGGCTTGAGGAAGCCTTTGCCCTTCCCTTTGCCATGCATTTGGGAGTGGCATACCGGCTAATAAACCGGGACTTGACATTAGCGGGGGATATCCAGATGCCCTTTGACCAGCCTCCGCATTATCACCTGGGAGTGGAACTGGCCAGAAAAGTCGGGATGGCCATGAAGTTCGCCGTCCGGATCGGTTATCATACGGATTGGCAGGGATACAGCGATGCCCTAAATGGGGTCAACGCCGGGATAGGCTGGGAATGGCGCATTCACCGCCGCCTGCTGTCCCGTAAAGGACGCATGATCGGTTATAAGCAGAAATTGCTTTTCCTCCTGGGACTGGATTATGCCTGGACTCCGAATGAGCAGCTTGAACCCAGCCACCGGTTCGGCTTGCGAATAGGGTTTTAACTGGGTCATAATAGCTTTTCAGAAGCATTTGTGTTACTTTGTCATTCCGAACGTAGTGAGGAATCTCCACGAAAACGCTTAATTTAAAAGGGCGTTTGGAGATTTCTCGGCCTGTCCTGCCTGTCCTGGATGCTTTTGTCCAGGGGATGATTTAGTCCAGGGCTTCGCCTCGAAATGACAATCTTAGGGAAGTGTACTTCCGCAACAGGAACTAATTATACTACAGTATTTTTAGTAATGTAAGTAAACGCTTACATTACTCATCAATTTAAAAGGAAAGGATAATTATTATGCAACATCAAACCAAGCGGGAGCAACAGAAGCGGCGGCAGTTTTGGATTGAAAAGACTTTTCAGAACCGGGTTATCTGGCATTTTGTTGTAATCGTGATTGGCAGCATTTTCTTTTCGCAGAGTATCACGGTGGGTTTCATCAAACTAAAAGAAATATTTGCGCCCGCTTCCCAGGTTCTTATTTATTTTAGCAATACGGTGGAAACGATGGTTTTCTCCCGGGTGGTGGAGATATTATGGCTGCCCATGCTGGTCTCAACGCTGCTGGGTATTTTCCTGGTTTTAGTATTTGGCCTATTTTACTCTCATCGTATCGCCGGTCCGCTTTTTAATTTAAAACGTACGATGCGCCGGGTCGGGGAAGGAAATTTGAAAGCGACCATGAAAATCCGTAAAAACGACGAATTTCATGATGTGGAGGAATCTTTTAATCAGATGGTGGAGGCTTTCCACCGCCGCTGGAGCGACATTAAAAAGGCTGTGGGAGAATCAACCGGCCCCGATAAAAAAAAGCTGGAAAAACTGCTGGAAGAAATACAACTTAATGAATAGGAGTAATATGACGTGTTGCTTCGGTGGTTTTTTATATACGCTTTAATATTAGGCTTAAGCATTCCGGCTCAGGCATTTGAGCGACGGATCGGGGCGCGTCCGCTCGGTATGGGAGATGCTTTTCTGGCCTTGGCCGACGATATGAATACCCTTAATTATAATCCGGCCGGTCTGGCTTTAGGAAGAAACATTGAAATTTCGATGGAATATGCCAACCTTTATCCCGGCTTAGATGATGGGGTAATCCAGGAGAATCATCTGGTTTATACTCAATCGCTATATGACAGTGGCGGTTTCGGCATAGGCTGGAACAATCGTTCAGTGGTTGATGTATACATGGAAAATGAATTTATTCTCGGCTATGCCATACGACCGGAAGCGCGATGGCCATTGTGGCTTGGATTAACGGCTAAATTGTTTTATCTTTCTTATACTGACCCTCAAACCCGGGACCAAAATACATATTTTGCAGATGGTTTTGATAAATTTCAATTTGGGTTTGATTTGGGCGGGCTTTGTGAAATAATTTCTGAATCTAAAAACCTGCCCGGTATCCGGGCCGGCTTCAGTCTTTTAAACCTCAATCAGCCTGATCTCGGGTTATACGCCGAGTCAAAGCAGCCCTGGGAATTCCGTTTTGGCGGGAGCGTTGTGTATGGCGAATGGGACGGCGCCCTGGATCTGGTTTATAGCGATTCGCGATTCCAGGTACATACCGGAGCAGAAAAATGGTTTTTAAATCGCCAATGGGGCCTGCGTGCCGGTGTCATAGCAGGCGAAGGTACCGGCTTGACCGGAACCATGGGCGGTAGTTATACGTTGGATCTGCAAAGCTTTAAGATGCGTATGAATTATGCTTTTAATTACTCCTTTGGAGGGATTAGGGAAACCGCGGGCATACAGCGTCTTTCACTTGATTTTCTATATCCGCTGCCGACCAGGCGAGAATTACAGCGTAGGGAAAGAAAACGCCAACGAGGCGCCAAGATTGAGTTTGAGAAGAACCGGAAATCCGCTTTTGCTTTATATGAGAAAACCCGGGCCCGCTTGGTAAGATTGGAATACCAGCCGGTTTATAAATATTTCATGCAAGAAGTCCAAAAGCTGAAGGCGGATACGCAGCAGGCCAGTACCTTGATGAACCGCTTGAAGTATATTCCCGCCATCCAGCTTTTGGAAGAGATAAATATTTCCATCAAGAAACTTGAGACTCGGTATCGCGGGGAAATAAAAGAGCGGACGGAAACAAAAAAGAAAGAAGCATCCCGGGAGAGAGTGCGGGTTATGAAACGGGCGGATTTGATCCGCCGGGTTAAAATATATTTAAAGCGGAAGATACTTCAATATGCTTCCGTCCGCCAGAAGATCAAACGGCTGCGCCGAAAAGTTGATGCCAAATATGATTCGGGATTGTATGCGGCTGAAAATATGATTTATACCGCGCGAAACCGAATTGTAAAGCATAGGGATATCCGGGGGTTTTTGCGTAATCTGAAGCGTGCGATTGAAAAACTAAAGCAAGTAGAGAGTGAAATAGAAAAAGATCAGATGATAGGAATTAGATGAAAAAAACAGTCTTGCTTTTTTGCGTTTTAGTATGCTGGTTATTAGCGCCTGGCGCGCAAATGTCTTCGGAGGCAGCTTCTACCCCCACTAATACACCCACGGATACGCCGACGAATACCATGACCCCGACACCTACTCCCACCGGAACACCGACCGATACCATGACCGGCACGCCCAGCGCGACACCGACCGATACCATGACCGGCACGCCCAGCGCGACACTGACGAACACTCCGGAGGAAGATACGCCTACGGATACTCCGACCGGCACGCCCAGCGCGACACCGACAAACACTCCGGAGGAAGATACGCCTACGGATACGCCTACGAGCACGCCCAGCGCGACACTGACGAACACTCCGGAGGAAGACACACCTACGGATACGCCGACCGGCACGCCCAGCGCGACAC
>DAOVYW010000187.1 GCA_030635415.1 Candidatus Firestoneibacteriota bacterium | reverse complement strand
GAATAGGTTTTACTTTTAGTCAGGTCCAGCCGGAAAAAAGCCCGGACTGAAATCAAGTTCGCTAATACCAGAATCCCGACTAAAACCACGAACCAGGTGATTTCCCGGTGTATCCGTTTCTCAGGTTTCACTTGTTTACTTCCTCCTTTCCAGTACAATCCGCGTACCGGCAAAAGCAACCGTTATAATCGAGCCGAAATAAATCAGGTCTTTAGTATCTATAACCCCACGGGTAAAATTCTGAAAATGGTATTCCACTCCCAAATATTCAAAAATCCCCACCAGGAATCCGGGAATAAACATCAGCATTTTATCAACCAGAAACAACATAAAACAGATGGCAAAACCTAAAATGAAGGCCACAATTTGATTGCGGGTCAACGCGGAAGTAAACAAGCCTATGCTTAAGTAAGCACCTCCCAACGCCAGCAAACCGAGGTATCCTCCGATTATTGGCCCCCAGTCCATGGGGCCGAAGGTGGAAAGCGTCAGAGGATAACTTAGGGTTACGCCAATCGTAATCGCGAGAAACGCCAGAGCGGCCAGCAGCTTACCCAGCAGCATCTGCGTCTGGGTAAGGGGCAGGGTCATAAGCATTTCATAAGATCCGGTATTGATCTCCTCGGAGAGCAGGCGCATAGTAATCGCCGGCGCCAGAAACATCAGCAGCAAGGGCGCGGTAACGAAATAAGTTCGTAGTTCAATCTGCCCGAACAGGAAAAAGCGTGAGAAAAAAAAATATCCCGCGAATACCAGATAAATCACCATAACCACATAAGCAATGGGTGAGAAAAAATAGGAATAGAGTTCTTTTTTCGCAAGTATGGCAACGCGTTTCCAGCTTTTTATAATATTGGCAACTTCCAGGGCAGCCGGCGCTGAAGCCGTACGTTCCTGAAGCGTCGCGATTTTAGTTTTAAGGGACATGAAAATTCCTCCCGATTTTTAGTATCATTCAATCCCGGAAGCGAAGCTGCCGGTTTACATTTTAATTTGCGGTTAACTTGCGGAAGACCTCTTCCAGACTTACCACTTCACGGTGCATCTCATACAATACCCAGCCTGATTTATTGGACAGTTGAAATATTTCCGGGCGCAGATCATTTTCACGCGGACTGCGCACCAGATAGCCCTTGATCTCCGCACTCTCATCCTGGGTGGTCTCGACCTGGGTTACCCCGGGTAATTTTTTCAGCGTATCCAAAACCTGGTCGCTCTTTCCCTTGGCGATTTTCAGATGCAGGCGTGATTCATTCACCGCTCCATGCTGTAATTCCCGCGGATCCCCGTCAGCCACCACTCGGCCCTGGTGAATAATCACCACCCGGCTGCAAGTAGCCTCGACTTCAGAGAGAATATGGGAAGAGAGAATCACGGTTTTATGCTCTCCCAGCCGTCGGATAATATTTCGAATCTCGCTGATCTGGTTGGGGTCCAACCCCGCAGTCGGCTCATCCAGAATCAGAAACTCCGGGTCATGAATCATGGCTTGGGCCAAACCTACCCGCTGACGGTTCCCCTTGGACAGTTCGCCGATTTTTTTATCCATCAAACTGGAAAGACCGCATACCTCCACCATTTCCCGGATACGTGCTTCACGCATTAGCGGCGCAATCCCCCTCATACCGGCAATGTATTGCAAATAGTCATACACCAGGAAATCATGGTAGAGTGGATTGTACTCGGGCAAGTAGCCGATTTTTTCCCGGACCTGCTCGGTCTCCTCGACGGCATCCATCTCCCCTACCTGAATCCGGCCGGCATCCGGCCTCAGAAAGCCGGCAATCAATCTCAAAGTAGTGGTCTTTCCCGCCCCATTAGGGCCCAGTAGTCCGAGTATCTCTCCGTGGGAGACCTCGAATGACAGAGTATCGACAGCTTTTACCTGCCCAAAATTTTTGGAAAGATCTTCAATCCGTATCACTTATCCTTCCTCCATTCTTTAAATGCAATTGTTATTGCAGGGAATGATCACGACCATTCCCTATAAATTATATAAATTTAAAAAGCATAATATTCAATTTTTGATATTTGTCAAGTCCTTTTGAGTGAAGAACCTCACAGAGACCTGACAATTTGTGCGTTTTCGCGGGACTTTTGCAACTTGGTTTGAGATTCTGCTGCAAAACCCTTTTTGCTGTCTTTGCGAGGAGCGGCAACGACGAAGCAATCTCGATTTTATTAAGGATAAAATAAGATTGCCACGCTCCCTACGGTCGCTCACAATCACATCTTAGGTGGTTTTGCAGCAGAATCTTTGATTATTAGGACCCCGTCCCGGTTTTTTTGTTCTTATTTTTTTAATACTTTAACTTTTTTTTTCATTTTGGCCCCTGCTCGTCTTTTTCCCGAAACAGGTTTTAAATTCACAACTTTTCCCGGATCGCGGCCGGTCGCTTCTTCCAGATGCAGAAAAGAGCTTTCCGCCGCGAGCGCAGCCTGGCTGCCTTGACCTTTTTGAATTAACCCCACTGTGGCAATGATTTTCAAAGCCTCCTCCGGGGATATGGGCAGCACCTGCAAATCCCGGGTCGGAACCATAAGCAGGTAACCCGAGG
Organism: Candidatus Firestoneibacteriota bacterium; assembly: GCA_030635415.1. Taxonomy (GTDB): domain Bacteria; phylum Oederibacteriota; class JAAXVQ01; order JAAXVQ01; family JAUVAV01; genus JAUVAV01. Next base: position 2,239 of record DAOVYW010000187.1, on the reverse strand, counting down.
TAGGATTGGGCGTAGTCGGCAGAAAGACATTGGTTACTTTTTGTTTGGCCAACTTCTGGATACAAGGCAGGGATGAAGTAGTCATAAATCCTATGGCCCAGAGACCCTTCCTAGGATATTCAAACATAACCACGGTTTTAAAGGCGCTGGCGCCGGTTACGGAAAAGGAATTCACTACTTGCCGCATGGCGCTGTAAATACTGTTGACCAGGGGGATACTTCTGATTAATTGGTCCCCGAATTGGAGAATCCGGCGTCCCAGAAAATTCGAGGCAAAAACCCCGGTAATAAAAATCAAAATCAGGGTGGTCAGAATCCCCAGAGCAAATCCCGGAAACTGCTGCCAGGCTTCCGGCAGCCGGATCCCCATTAAATAAAGAATCTGCACGCCGGCCGGCGCCAGCCATCCCTTCAGCAAGTTAAAAAAGAAAATTAGGACAAAAGCCGTAGCCGCGATGGGTATCAGCACCAGCAGTCCGGTGATAAAAACTTTTTTAAAAGTACTTTTATGTTCTGTGCTCATAAGTATATCCTCCTTAATTATGAACATAAATATGCCTGGGAATTCAAGTAAAGTCAAGGGGGAAAGCGTTCCCCATGTATCCGCTTACGCCGCGTCCCCGAATAACTTGATGACCTTACGCTGGAATTTTGTATTTATCTTCTCGTTTTCTATATAATTATTTTTACCCCTGCAAATTTTGTAATAGAATAGAAATAAATTAACTTTTTATAAATATATCACAAAAAATGCGCGAAATAAAGAATGCTGGAATAATAAACCGATATTTCATTTTATAAAATCATCTTGTTTCAATATGAAACTTCTTTGGTTGGGACCGTAGTTCAAAAGGGATTATGCTGCAAAACCCCTTTTACTGTCTTTGCGAGGAGCGGCAGCGACGAAGCAATCTCGATTTTATAAGGATAAAATCAGATTGCCGCGCTCCCCTCCGGTCGCTCGCAATGACTTCGTAGGGGGTTTTGCAACAGAATTAAAAGGAAACTGTCCGCCAGACGAAAATTAAAAAGCCCTCTGAGATTTTATTCTCAGAGGGCTCGTGTAATCGCCAAAAAAGATATCTAAAAATTCACGGCCACCGCAATCTGATGCGTCAGGCCCAAATCTCCAAAAGAAAGCATGGCGTAATCCAGGTTAATTGCCAGTGCCTCCCCAACCGGGATTTTCACCCCGGCACCTGCGGTCAATCCCGTGATACCGCCCAAACCGCCGGTATCTTTAACCTTATATCCGGCACGCAAAGCTATCATATTATTAAACCAATACTCGGTTCCGATATTGGCAGAGGTGTAGTTTATATCTCCGAAAGGCAGATTTACATCCAGCAGCAAATTCCAGATATCCTTATCCGCAAACTTAAAGGGCAGAACACAGGCCGCGCCGGCCTTGGCGTTCATGGGAAGATCCGATTCTGCCAGCTGGGTTCCCAGATTTTGTACCACCAAGCCCAATCGCAATCCTTCAAGACCAAGTTTAAATAGAAACCCAAGATCCACTGCCACCGCGGTATATGATTCGGCATCAATATTCTGGCTGATTACTTTAATCGCTCCGCCCACTGCCAACACCGGCATTAACCATTGACCATATCCAATACTGCCAATAAGTACGCTGGGAGTGAAATCTCCTTCTAGTTCCATCTGTTCATTTACTTTATCCATTTTTCCATAATTTAAATATATCAAATTTACGCCCACTCCGGCTCCCTTGAAAACAGGCTGGACATAGGCCAGATACTCCAGTGAGGTTTCTTCCAGGTAAATACTATGCATAAATCCGGCTTCATGACCCGGTATCTGTGCCAGACCGGCCGGATTCCAGGCCGTACTGTTAAGATCATCTGCCTGGGCCACAAAAGCCTCGCCCATAGCAACAGGCCGGGGACCAAATCCTATCTTTAATTCTGCCCCCCCCACTTGGCCGATAGGAGAATCTGTCTGCTCCGCATTTACTACTCCGCTTCCTAAACCGGCAATACACAAACATCCCATAAGCAATAAAATTTTTTTCATAAACTTATCACTCCTTTACTCTTGGTTGAGATCCTCGCAATTTTCGCTTCTATTTCATACTATACCACCTTATGGTTTTAGCATATTTTAATATTATCGACAAGGAAAAAACTCGCTGCGGTTCGGCAATGGCTTGCTAGGAGTCTGAGCAATTAGTCGGATTATTTGTTCTTTTGCCGTCATACCGGCGGAAGCCGGTATCCAT
>DAOVYW010000171.1 GCA_030635415.1 Candidatus Firestoneibacteriota bacterium | reverse complement strand
CTCTCTTTGCGGCCAACGATCCTTTTGCCCTAAGAAAAGCAATTGATGTTAAAATTGCTAAAATTAGACAGCTTGCTCGGTTACCTCACTAATGAGTCAACGATTCACACCTTCGGTTACCTTTTATTATGAGTCAACACGGTCGGACTTAGGCACAAAATTGGGTTTTAAGCATTCTTCCCCCTTTTTAAAAAGGGGGATCGAGGGGGATTTTGTAAATAAAAGTGGGCGTTTTATTGATTAAATCCCCCCTGCCCCCTTTACAAAAGGGGAGAAAGACTAAAGTCCGACAGGCTAGAGAGAGAATGATTGATTTTACAATAAACCGGCCGTCTATCCGTCTCACTTGAGCATGTCCGCCAATTCATCGGCTAAGAGCTCGTCAAATTTTATGCCCCAGATGCGGCCCTGCTCATCTTGAGCATCTGGTTGGTTCCATACTACCACTCCTGAACGGTGGATAATTTCCTCTGCTTGTATCCCGGGCACGTGCAAAATCACCTCTACCGGCGTACTCACCGGCAGCACTTCCGGTGTTTGGAGTTTCAACCCGCCGGCGGACAAATCGCGGCATGCGGAGCTGCGTAACTTGCCACCCGGCCGGCAGTAATCAATTTTCAATTCCACGATGATTCTCCGAAAAACTCTCCGATTGCTCGTTTCCATAGATCACCTCGCAGTATATGTAGTGTAATCCATGACAAGTTTAGCCCGACCTTTAAAACCGTACGCCTAAGCCGAATTGCATCCCCAGGCTGGTTGAAGGTACTGTAAGTGTCTGATCCGCGACTTTCACCTCCCCGGATTGAAATGAATCGTCCAGTATAACTCCAACGCGCCAGTAGGTTCCGCTCGCTCCTCCCCATGCCAGGTCCAGAGACAGGCTAAGCGCTGATCCCTGTTCCCGGTAATCCAGGCCGGAAATCGAGAACCCCCTTTGCCGCCAAGCCGGACCGCCGGAAACCCTTGCTTGGAGCCATCCCCCGCCTAATGCCATTCTGGTCAGCCAGGCCAATTCCACGCCGGCCGCAGCCTCGTAGATTTCCATGCCGCAGTCCGGGTCCCGGCCGGGCGCCGGCCCGGCTTGATTGAAAAAACACCGTATAAAAGGCACCCAGGCAAGACCTAAGGAAATCTTCCCGGCACGCCATATATCCAGCATGCTCCTTACATACTCGGCGCGGAAACCGAGATTGGCCAATTCATCTTCCCGGATTATTCCGGAGTGTCGGAACCCTTCTGCTACCCCTCCAGTCTGATAAAACAAGGAAAGTAATAAATCGTTGGCTAAAGGCCTGAGATCCGGCTCAGGATTAGCCGGCAGGTTAAAACAGCCGGTTCCCATGACCGGATTTTCCAGACGATCGAGAATCAATTTTCTCCGTTCCGCCTGATTGCGACGGCGAGCCATATAATAGGTCTTTTCCGCACTGGAGCGGTGATTAAGTATTAGTAAATTGGAAAATATCAAGGCTCCGGTCAGATTTTCCAGACGCGGGCCCTGCTGGGCAGCCAGGGCGAATCCAATGGTACCTGCCAGGTAAAGCGCTTCATAATACATCCAGGCTGATGATCCGCTTAAACCGGGTTCCAGTATCTCTTCCCCCCGGCCCGGAAGCAGAGATGAAAGCCGGGCCAGGCGGACCGGAGAAAAAAGCTCTACTTCCATGGCTTCCCGGGCCTCCAGCCCCAGCGGATGGGCCTTATGTTCGGCCCACAATTGCCGGAGTACTTCCGAAGTTTCGCCGCTCTGCAAATGCCGCTGCCAAGCCACCTGATAAGCAGCCCAGCCGGCATAGCGCGATTCCGGATACTCTTTCAGAAAAAGCTCCACTCCTCCGGTCTCCTGTAAGGCTGACGGGGTATGCACCAAGACGGTTAAAAGCCGGGTGAAATGTTCCAGGTTGAGACTGACTTTCGATTCACGCGATTTCAAGATATCTCTATACGCGTTCTTTACCAGGCGGGAAAAATCAGGATCCGGATTAAATTCAGCCAGATAGGTTCCCTGATGCAAAGTTTCCGGAAGCAGTGATATCAGGGGGCTGGCTGTATAAAAATCAGTCAGGTATTGACGATATTGACCTGCTGCCCGGCTCTGACCCAGTTCCTCATAAGCCGCGGCTAAAAAATATATTTCCAACTCTTCAATCCGTCCGGGTTGCGAAACCGGACGGACGGTTTCCAATGCCTGACAGGCTTTAAATATCTTACCGGATAAAGTTTCGGCCGCAATCGGCCGGCCCCCGAGAAAGACGCCGCTGGTCAAGAAGCCGAGTAGAACACCTATCCTCCCGGCCTGCTCGCGAAAAACCCGCATGTTAATCTCCAGGCTTTTTATTCTTGGGCCACCACCACCAAGAGGAAATAACCAGCGCCAGGTAAATACCCGCCAGCAGCCGGAAAATCCAGAGCGGCGCGCCCCAATTCTCGACATATATCAGTCTCTCCAGCCAGCCGGCTAAAAAAGACCCATGGTAAGTAAATCCCGGCTCAGCCTGGCGGCGCAGAACTTCCTCTCCTAAAGTCAAGGGGCAAAACCAGTTGACCGCGGCCAGCAGAAGATAACTCACCAATCCCAGTGCATGCCATAGACGCATCCTGCGGCTTCTTAAAAACCATGCCAAAGGAAAACCCAGCAGCATAAACAGCACCCAGAGAAAATGCAGCCCCAGGAGAATATCCGCCCCTATCCGCGCCATAGTGTAATATTATCTCCTAAAGAACCTGCGGTGGGCGGACATGTCTCGGCCAGGAGCCTGTCGGAAAACCCCGGCTGTTTCTGACCTGTCCGACCCGGATCGCATCATTTGTAGAGACGCCCAAATTGGGCGTCTCTACCCGGTAATTCTGGTCATAATACTATCAATATTAGGATGACATATTAATAGAATTTCTGAAACGCAACACTAGTGGATTATAGTAATTCCGCTGCCAGGGCCGCCAAGGGCGAGCGTTCGCTCTTGGAAAGAGTAATATGTCCAAATAATTTCTGGGATTTAAAATGCTCGACCAGATAGGTCAAACCGTTGGAATTGGAATCAAGGTAAGGGTTATCAATCTGATAAGGATCGCCGGTTAAAACCACTTTAGAACCCATGCCGGCCCGGGACACAATGGTTTTCACTTCGTGAGGAGTAAGATTCTGAGCCTCATCGATAATTATATATTGTTTGGGAATCGAACGTCCGCGAATGTAGGTCAGGGATTCCAGCATAATTTTTTCGCTCTCCAGCAGATAATGCATAGTTCCCTCCCCGGTTTCCTCGGATTCACCGTTCTTATCCATCAGGAATTCGAGATTATCGAAGATCGGCTGCATCCAGGGAGCAATCTTTTCTTCCTTGGTCCCGGGAAGAAATCCGATATCCCGGCCAAGTGGGATTACCGGCCGGCTCACCAAAATTTTGCGGTAGACTCTCTCATCCAGAGTAGTCCTCAGCGCGGCCGCCAATGCCAGCAGCGTTTTGCCGGTCCCGGCCGGACCTACCAGGGTTACCAGGGGAATATTATTATCCAGCAAGAGTTCAAGGGCGAATTTCTGCCGTAGGTTTCTGGCCTTGACCGACCAAATTTCCTGGTCTCCAAAAGCCAGCGGCACTACTATGTTTTTCTCCCCATTTATTTTTCCGGAAGCGCTCGGACGGGACTTGCCGGAGTCATCCTTTAAAACCACAAATTGATTAGGATAAATATCCTGTGGGGAAAGTGGGAACTGTTTTCCCTCATGAAACCGGGTGATTTGCTCGGCCGGAATTTCCAGCTTGAGAACTCCGGAATACAACTCATCAATATTGACTTTATGGCTTTCAAAATCCTCGGCAATCACGCCGTAAGCGTCGGCCTTGACTCTCAGATTCACGTCCTTGGTTACCAGACGGACATGTTTCTTCCCGTCTCTTTGCAGACTCAGAGCTAAAGCTAATATCCGGTTATCGATCTTGTGATTTTCCAGTCCTGGCAGATTAATATCCGGCATTTCCACCATGACCTGAAGAGTGCCACCACTCTCCATTTTAATGCCCTTGGCCAGGGAGCCGGTGGGACGCAGGCTGTCAATAAAGCGGGATATGCTTCTGGCGTTTTTACCCTTTTCATCATTGAGTTTCTTAAATTTATCCAGTTCTTCCAACGCGACAATGGGAACAACTACCTCGTTGTCACCAAACATGGTCAGGGCTTGAGGATTGTGCAATAGTACGTTAGTATCTAAAATGAAGGTTTTACACACTCGGCACCTCTAGGTTTACAGATATTAACTCTTAAACCACCGGATCCATCCAGCCATGGGTATCTTTACGTTCACCGCTCAGTATCCCGAAAAAAGCCTCCTGGATAGCTTGGGTGATGGGACCGCGCAGGCCGTCTCCCACCTTGATTTTATCCACTTGGGCAATCGGCGTTATTTCCGCCGCCGCCCCGGTCATAAAAGCTTCATCCGCCACATACAGGCTCTCGCGCGGCAGAACCTGCTGTTTAACCTTGTACCCCATTTCCCGGGCTAACTGGAATACGCAATGCCGGGTGATCCCCGGTAAAATGCTGGAAGAAGAAGGGGGGGTGAAAATCATCCCGTTTTTAACGATAAACACGTTTTCTCCGGATCCTTCGGAAAGATAACCAAAGGCATCGAGGGCAATACCCTCATCAAAACCATCCTGAATGGCTTCCATTTTTATAAGCTGTGAATTCATGTAATTGGCAGCCACTTTGGCCATAGCCGGCATGGTATTGGGCGCCGGACGGTTCCAGGAAGCAATCCTCACGGAAGCTCCCTTTTCCAGTGCTGTTTTCCCCAGGTAAGCGCCCCATTCCCAGACCGCCACCGCGGTCACCATGGGACAGTCGAAAGGGTTCAATCCCAGCGAATGATATCCCCGAAAAACAAAGGGCCGGATGTATCCGGTCTTTAATTTATTAGCGATTATAGTTTCTTTGACCGCAACACATAATTGATCCAGCGTATAGGGAATATCCATACGGTAGATCTTGGCGGATTTAAACAGCCGGTCTATGTGTTCATGGAGACGAAGAACAAAAGATCCCTGGGGATTCGTGTACATGCGAATCCCTTCAAACGCACAGGAACCATAATGCAGCGCATGACTGAGTATATGAATCTTGGCTTCATCCCAGGGAACCATTTGTCCGTCTATCCAGATGAATTTTCCCGGAAAACTCATTACTACTTCCTCCTATCCTTTTTTTTCTCCCTGCCACTCCATCAGAAAACGACGCCAAAGGTGCCATGAATCGGCCGGCATTTCTATCATTCGCAATCCGGCCTGGCAAACCCATCCATCCTCGAATTTGCCGTTCCGGACCCAGACCACTTCAGCCTGGG
>DAOVYW010000111.1 GCA_030635415.1 Candidatus Firestoneibacteriota bacterium | reverse complement strand
GCCAAAATAAAAAATAATCCGCGTATCCGGCTGGCCGGGGTGGTTACCCGGGGCAACAGCATACTGTTGGTAAAACATAAACGGGCTGGGCGGGAATATTATGTACTGCCGGGTGGCGGGCTCGAATGGGGAGAAACCTGTGTGGCCGGGTTGGCCCGCGAATTCAGGGAGGAACTGGAGCTTGAGGTCGTAGTGGGACGTTTGCTCATGCTCAGCGAGTCGATTGAACCTCAAGGGCGCCGGCATATTCTGAACCTGACTTTTCGGGCGAGGATAATTGGCGGAAGCCTGAAACTCAATCCGGACCGGCGTATCAAGGGCGTGGACTGGATTTCCCGCGAGAGGTTAATGAGCCTGGAATTTTATCCCGAAATCCGCAAAGAACTTTTAAACGCCTGGAAACAAAAATTCAGATCGGGAATTATGGTAAGACCAACGGTCTGGAACTAATTGTAAATCGCAGGGGCGGACTTCCATGTCCGCCCAAAAGAATTGAAAATGCAAGGAGCTGGTAAAAAATCATGTATCTGGCAAATTGGCTCACCATACTGCGCATTGTTCTTATACCATTTTTTGTCGGCGCGCTTATTTACCAGCGCCTGGATTGGGCCTTGGGATATTTTCTCTTGGCCGCCATCACAGATGCCCTGGATGGATTTGTAGCTCGCCGTACCCGGGTAACTGCCCTGGGAAGTTTCCTGGATCCTATAGCGGATAAGCTGCTGCTGGTTTCGGCGTTTGTCCTTTTACCCACGATTAATGGTATCCCGGTCTGGGTTGCTGTGGTAGTGGTCTCACGCGATGTAATTATCTCCCTTGGCTGTCTGATTATTTACCTGACATGGGGTTCGGTCAATATCAGGGTGCGCTCCCTGGGCAAACTCGCTACTTTAATCCAGTCAATTTGCGTGGCCGGAGTTCTTCTGGGAGAGTTGATGGGTGGTTTTGGAACTGTAATGCTTTATTTTGCTTATTTAGTCGCGGCTATCACCGCAGCGGCGGGCCTGGATTACATTATAATAGGGATCCGGCAAGCCAATGAATTCTCCGCGTCCGGCCGGGAATAAATATGCGGATTCAAGGCCAGGATTATCGCACTATTTGGGAGAAAGCCGGGAGTCCGGGTTTAGTGCAAATCATTGATCAAAGCCGGCTGCCGCATGAATTTATTATTGAAGATTTAACCACGGTCAAGGATTTTGCCCGCGCCATCCGGGAAATGCATGTCAGGGGAGCAATACTAATTGGGGCGGCCGCTGGTTATGGCATGTATATCGCTGCTCTAGAAGCGGCCCCAACGAATGATTTTAACGATTATATCCGGAAGGCGGGAGAAGAATTAAAGTCCACCCGGCCGACCGCGGTTAATTTAGCCTGGGCTGTTGATAAGCAGTTAAAGATTATCCAAACCGGAAAAACCCCTGATGAAAAAATCCTCCTGGCCGGGGAGACAGCCCGGGCTATTGCGAGCGAGGAAGAATCGGCCTGCCAACAAATCGGCAAGCACGGACTGCGGCTGATCCAGGAGGACAGCCGGATCAAAAAGGGAAAAACCATAAACATCCTGACCCATTGTAATGCCGGGTGGCTGGCCTGCGTGGATTACGGAACCGCCACGGCCCCGATCTACGCGGCCTTTAACCAGGGGATCAAGTTACATGTTTGGGTTGATGAGACCCGGCCCTGGAATCAGGGCGCGCGGCTGACAGCCTGGGAATTGGGACAGCACGGAGTTCCTTACACGGTTATCGCGGATAATACCGGCGGGCATCTGATGCAACGTGGATTGGTTGACATGGTTATAGTGGGGAGTGACCGGACCACGCGGCGCGGAGATGTCGCGAATAAGATCGGGACATATCTCAAGGCCCTGGCAGCCCGGGACAACCATATCCCTTTTTACGTGGCCCTGCCTTCATCCAGTTTCGACTGGCAACTAAGCGACGGATTAAAAGAGATACCCATAGAGGAAAGAACCGGCGAGGAAGTCAAATATATCTCCGGACAATGCGAGGGCAGGATTAAGCGCGTGCTTTTAACGCCTCCGGACAGTCCGGCTGCAAATTACGCCTTCGATGTAACCCCCGCTCATTTGATTACCGGATTGATTACGGAACGGGGAGTATGCGAAGCCAGCGAGGCCGGCATTGCCGTCCTTTTCCCTGGACACTAGACGATAAATGACTGAGCAGGGGTATATAAAATTCCAATGCCGCTGGATCAAAGCCAAACCTTTGTCCATGCAACCGTTAAAAGAAATGAATTATTGGAGAAAAAAACTGTATGCCCTGGGGCTGGTTGGCGCGGATGAGAATCGGATCGGGTTCGGAAACCTGAGTATTCGTTTCAAACAAACCTATCAATTCATAATAACCGGTACCCGGACAGGTCATCTCAAGAAGCTATTCGCCCAACACTACGTAAAAGTTATTGCTTACAACTGGGAGGAAAACCGTTTAACCTGCCGAGGACCGATTAAAGCCTCCTCTGAGTCCCTGAGCCATGGCGCGATTTATCAGAGCGATCCAGGAGTGCAGGCTGTAATCCATATTCATCATCTTAAATTATGGAAGAAACTCGTGCATAGCTTGCCGACTACTTCCCCCAAAGCCGAATATGGAACTCCTGCCCTGGCCGCAGAGATTATGAAATTGTTAGCCCGGCAAACAGTCAGAGAAAAGAAAATATTTGCCATGGCCGGGCATGAGGGAGGAATAATCTCCTTTGGCAGCAATATATCCGAGGCCGGGGAGGTTATATTAAAAAGGTTAGATGAAAAACATGGAAATAGAATACTGTGAATTCTAAAAAGTAGGGGCAGGGTGGGTGTGAGTTGACAGAACAGGTGAAAAAGCAGACGTTTTTCAGGCAAGTAAACCATCTAGGCGGCAAAGGTCAAAATTCTATTTTACGCTGCCCCCACTATCACCATGCCGGAGGTTAAATAATGGATAAAATCAACAAAATTAGTTTAGTTAAATTGCTAACCAAAGAAAAGGGAGAAGTTTCTGGAATATTTTCACATATTCCAACCAAAGGTGTATCTTATGGCATAAGTTATCGGGATAAAAAAGCAGGTTATTGCATTAATGGCAAGTTCGAAAAAAAATATGATGATGTTTTTGATTTTGTTTATTCTAAAGATGGTTGTCAATTCGCATATGCGGCAAAATTAAATAATAAGTATTTTGTCATTAAAAATTCTCAAGAGTTAGATGGGAAATATGATGAAATCTTATTAGATTCGCTTACATTTAGTGATGACGGAAAAAGTTTGGCATATATTATGAAAAAGAATAAAAAACATTATATTAAATTAAATAATTTAACTTTGGGTCCATTTGATGAAATTCATCCAACAATGCTTTTTGGCATTGATAATAGAACTCTGGCTTATCAATCAAGACTAAGGAATAAATGGGCGATGGCAATCTTGGACAAAAGATATACAATGGAATTTAAATGTATGTTAATGGATTTTTGCTATAAACAAAATCACATTTTGTATAGTGGTGAGGCAGGTGGTTATACTAAAGTTATTTACGATGAAAAAGCAGTTGGCAAATATAATGAAGACGTTGATGGACTCGCTTTAAGCGATGATGGCCTTCACTTTGCTTATTCTGGAGATAACAGTTTTTTCATTGATGGAAAAAAGATTAATCAATATGAATCTGTTGATCAAATCGTTTGCAACGGAGGGAAATTTGCATGTTGTGCCAGTCAAATACAAAATGACGAGGATGATGAAGATGTTAATTCGCAGGTTTTTGTATTAGGCAGAGAAGAACAAAAAGGGAGATATTCAAATATTTTAGATCCTATCCTCACTAAAGATGGCAAACATTTTGCCTTCATAGCTGATAGGAATGATGCTGGCAAATATTTTATAGTTATGGATAATAAAGAAATTAAGCCTCTTGGTAAAATTTGTCATTCCACTTTTACTTTGAGTAAAAGTGGAATGAATTTTGCGTACCTTTCAGAGAAGGACAAGAAAATTGGAGGTGTAATAAAGCAGTGTGTAGTAGTGAATCAGATTCAAGGCGAGCCTTTTGATGGTTTATATAGCGACATATATTTTTTAGAAAATAAAAACAAAGTTTGTTATATAGTTGAAAATAATAGTGAAATATTTTATATAGAACAAAAGTTTAAGGCCAGATAGAGGAAACATGGATGATATACTGATTTTATACAAAGCAATCCTATGAAATGGGCGGATGATGAAAATCATCCGGATATTGTAAATACCAAACCGTAGGCTGCAGGCCCTCCTTGTTCTGAGCGAAGTCGAAGGGAGTGCCTGCCCGGGAAAAACAATCGAAACCTCTAAAGGGCAACCACGGGGGGTTGCCCCTACATTATTATAAATTCAAGACTGGTTGCAGGCCTCCTTGTCCTGCCTGTCCTGAGCGAAGTCGAAGGGAGCGAAGTCGAAGGGCGTGCTTGCCCGGAAGGATCCGGGAAAAAGGACCCCACAATGCCATTGACAGCTTATGGCAACTTTGCTAAACTCACTTTTTAATTTCAATGAAAAGGTAATATTCCAAGGGTTTTTTAGCGGGGAGTTGTGGTGGGTCCGGAAATATTTATAAATATTTTACTATTTGCTCCGGGATTTTTGCTGGGGATTGTTTTTCACGAAGTCGCGCATGCCTGGACGGCGGATAAGCTGGGAGATCCCACCGCGCGCATGTTGGGTCGCATCACCTTGAATCCCATGCGCCACATTGATATGTGGGGAACAGTATTTCTGCCATTTATGATACTCTTTATGTCCCGGGGTTCCATGGTTTTTGGATATGCCAAGCCGGTCCCGGTGACAGGGGATAATTTCAGACGGCCCAAACGTGATCACCTTATAGTAGCCCTGGCCGGTCCGGCCGCTAATATATTGCTCTCCATGGTGATTCTGCTATTGGCTTGGGTCATGCGCTACCTCGGTTTTCTGGACAACTCCGGTTTGCGTCAGGTCCTGTATGCGGGCTTGAATATTAATATTATTTTAGCCGCCTTTAATCTTCTGCCCCTGCCGCCCCTGGACGGTTCTGAGATTTTAACGGCGCTTTTGCCCGGGCCTTGGGCTTACCGGTTTCAGCGGTTGGCGCCTTATACTTTTTTAATCCTGATAGGGCTCTTCCTGACCGGGCTGATTAAAATCTTTATGATTCCGATTTCTGTTTTTATTCAACTTTTACTGGCCCCGTTTGGAAATCCTTTTTATCCGGGATAATTCAGGAGAAAACATGGCGGAAAATGAAAAAGTGATATTAAGCGGTATGCGTCCTACCGGACAACTGCATTTGGGCCATTTCGAGGGGGTTTTGAAAAACTACTTGCAGTTGCAGGCCGAAGGAATCCGCTGTTATTTTATGATAGCGGATTTTCACGCCCTTAGTTCGGAATATAAGGCGCCTGCTGCGGTTAAGGAGAATATCCGCGAACTGCTGCTGGATTGGCTGGCTGTCGGTATTTCCAAAGAACACGCCACGATTTTTGTCCAGTCGGATGTGCTTGAACACTTTGAACTTTTTACGGTACTGGCCATGATAACGCCTCTGGCATGGGCGGAACGCTGTCCAACCTACAAGGAGCAGCAACAGGAGCTGGCGGATCGCGATCTGGCGACTTATGGATTTTTAGGCTACCCCATACTGCAAGCAGCGGATATTCTTTTATACCGGGCCACGCACGTTCCGGTGGGCCAGGATCAACTCCCGCATCTGGAAATGACCAGGGAGATTGCGAGACGTTTTAACCATTTCTATAGGCCGGTTCTGTCTGAACCTCAATCCCTGCTGACCGCGAGTCCGAAAGTTCCCGGGATCGACGGGCGCAAGATGAGTAAGAGTTATGGAAATACGATTATGCTCTCAGATCCGGACGCGGAAATCGAGCGTAAGATCATGCGGATGTATACCGATCCCAAAAAAATACGCGCGAAAACGCCGGGAAATCCGGACAATTGCGTAGTGCTGGCGTTTTATAAAATCTATGCTTCCCAGGAAATCTCAAGCATAGAAACCGAGTGCCGGGCCGGGGAACGGGGATGCGTGGACTGTAAGCGCGGACTGATACCGGTTTTGCATAGGGTTATCCAGCCGATTAGAAACAAGCGCGAGTGTTGGGCGGAGAGAACGGAAGAGCTGGAAGAGATTTTAAAGTCCGGCGCGATAATTGCCCGGGAGCGGGCCCGGGAGACCATGCATCTGGTCCGTGAGGCCATGCAATGGCGGAACGAAATAAGTGGTAAAAAAGACCAAATAGAGATAGACAAAAAAGTTTATGACAACATGGATCGTTTGAGAGGCGGATCATGACCTACCGGCTTAACCTGGATGTTTTCGAAGGGCCTTTTGACCTGCTGCTGTATCTCATAAAAAAGAATGAGATAGATATTTACGATATACAGATTTCCCAGCTGCTGGAGGAATTTTTGGCCTATGTGGAATTAATGAAAGAACTTGATCTGGATATTGCGGGTGATTTTATTCTGATGGCTTCCAACCTCATGTATATTAAATCGCGTATATTGCTGCCCCGGGAATCCCTGGACGCAGAGGGTGGCGGAGAAGAGGATGATCCCCGGGCCGACCTGGTGCGTCGTTTGCTGGAATACAAGCGGTACAAAGAAGTAGCCGGCGCGTTGGATAAGCGGGAACTTCACATGCGCCAAGTGTTTTGGCGGCAGGTGGTTAAACCGGACCAGGATGATCTGCCGGAAACAAAGGAAGAGCCAAGGGACCTGCAATTCCAGGAAGTCAATCTTTTTGATCTGCTATCAGCCTTTAAACGAGTGCTGGTCTATGCCAAACCGGAAGCACTCAGGGAAATCAATCCGGAGGAGATAAAAACCAGCCAGAAAATCAACGAGATTCTGGATGTTTTGGAAGAAACCCCTGCACTGGATTTCACGGAGTTGCTTATGAGACAGGGGAGCAGGCTGGCCATGGTAACGATTTTTTTGGCTATTCTGGAATTAGTCAGGCTGGGGGCGGCTGTCATCCGGCAGGATAGGTCTTTTGATCATATTATGATACAGCGCGTAGATGAATTCACGGCCCCGGCCCGCGAGGCCACGATCGGAACGGAGGAGTAGTTATGGAATCAAAAGAGATCAAGGCGGTTATTGAGTGTTTATTGTTTGTTTCGGACAAACCGCTTTCGCTGGGCAGTCTGCATAGTCTTTTCGAACGTGTGGACCGGCGGACTTTGCTAGCCTGCCTGGATGAAATAAAGGCCGAGTATGATCTGCAGGGAAGAGCCTTTCAGGTGGTGGAGATCGCTGGAGGATATCAGCTTTCCACGCGGGTACAGTACGCGCCCTGGATTAGGAAGTTGTATAAAAACCGTACCAATAGTAAGCTTTCCCGGGCGGCCATGGAAACGCTGGCCATTATCGCCTACCGTCAGCCGGTCACTAAAGCGGAGATCGAAGACATCCGGGGTGTTTCTGCTGATGGGGTGGTGAATTCACTGGCCGAGCGAAAGCTGGTTCGCACAGTAGGACGCAAGGAAGTTGTGGGACGTCCCCTGCTTTATGGAACTACCAAGGAATTTTTGCATTTTTTCGGGCTGAAGGATTTAACCGATATGCCGGAACTGAAAGAACTTCAGGAAATATTAGATGCGGATGAAGCAGGAGAGTCCTGGGATCTGAATCCGCACGGTGAATTAATCGCCAAGATCCGGAGTGGCGAGGAGAGCGGGGACGAAGCCAATGAACCCCTGCCGGAGAACCAGGAACCATTGGCAGCCGCGAACGAAGAGGGTGAAAAAGCCGTCAGCGAGGAAGCTGGACCAAGAGCCGCGAACGAAGAGGGTGAAAAAGCCGTCAGCGAGGAAGCTGGACCAAGAGCCGCGAACGAAGAGGGTGAAAAAGCCGTCAGCG
>DAOVYW010000075.1 GCA_030635415.1 Candidatus Firestoneibacteriota bacterium | reverse complement strand
TCGATCAGGTCGCCCACATTAACAATGAACTCCGGTCGCAACAGGGCAAGCTGGGCGACGGCGATCTCGAATATCCGTTCGCGCTCACCGCCGGTCAGGTCCGCGAAAACGGCAAAGGTGAATTTGCCATTTGCTGAAGTTGGCCGCTTTGGCGGGCAGTCATAATCTCTGCCAGCACCCAGTAATAAGGATGTGCTTTCAGGTATTGGGCAAAGCCGATTATCTGGTTCCGCTCCTGAGCAGAGTCTGATTTCAAGATATTCTTCCCTTTATTCAGGAAATCCTCTAAGGCTTGAGAAAATTCTCCTAAAGCTTCATCAACCTTAGCATAATTTTTATCCCGCATGTCTTTAGCAAGGTCATCAGTGATTTCATTTATGGACAATATTCCTTTTTTACCTGCATCTGCTTTTAAGCTTAGCCGTTGTTGGCCCCTCTGATTTATATCAATTTCCTCAAAACTAAAATTCAGTTCTTTTAAATGCTCAATAATATTATTTGTCTTTTCACTTAAAGTTTTCACGCTGGATAAATCAATCTCAAAATCTATATGTCCAAGCGTATCTTGCGCAGGCCCGGAAAGGTGGTAATGCAGCTCGCGTCTGACGTTATCCGGCACAATAATTTTACTTACACCTTGAAGCGAAACCTGATTTTCCGTATTGGACTCCAACAATCTTAATATTTCCGGAACTTTCCCAGCCGGAATTCCGGTTATGGCAACGAGTTCATTTGCCGTTGTTTTTTCGCCCGCCCGCATTTTTTTCATGAATTCATATATTTCCACAGCATGTCTTGACAGGTTGAATATCTCTAAAATGGCATCGACTTTCGCCCGCCGAGCATCAAGTTCTTTTGAACTAAAGCCCCTGATTGCTTGCGGATTATAATCCGCCACCGCACAAAAAGTCAGGATAACGGCGGCGATCCCGCCGATCCCTTGCAATGCTTGAAATTTCTGCTTTAATTTCTCAATAATGACAGACCACTTCCATGTCACAACCGAACCTATTAATCCTGCCAAAATCAACCCCCACGATTCCAGCGGTTCCATCGTGCTGGGCAAGCTGATCCCTGCTATGCCGAATACGGCCAGGAAGGGGCCGATTAACATGGCTATCATATGGCCGGGAGTGGTCTCCGCGCTTTCGCCTCGATCTTCTGGTATCTTTTTCGTGACAGTTTTCAATAATTTGGCAGCCTGCCTTTTCCAAAAACCGGATTTTGACACTTTACTGCCGCTGTCGACCAATTGATCCAGTTCGGTTGCAGAAACTCCTTTAGGCATTAAATTGGCATACAGGCCGCTTATTCTCAGTTGAACGCGATTAATATATCCAACCGCTATTTCTCTCGTACTAAAAACTGCTGTTGGACCATTAATAAACCCGACGCTTTTAACCGGGCTTTCCGCGTTAATCCTGGTTGTTTCAAGACCAAAGGCCGGCCTTTGGCTGGCATCATTATTAGTCCAGGCTTTAATTATAGAATTATAGTATTTTGAAAGAGCTGTTTTACTGTTAATCCCTTTTTTGATACCCCCTGCCAAAACACCCATTTTTGGCACTATGTCCAGCGCCGCATAAAACAGCTTTTTAGGTTTAGACAATGCTTGCGTCCCGGTTCTAAACGCCGTCTCGATTCCAAGTATGTTTTGATTCTGGGCCAGGAGTTTTTCCAGGGGGGTGCGCTGATTCCGTAATAATGAGAAATAGGGATTCACAATATCCTGATGCTTAAGACGCGGTTTCACGCTTAGGTACGATACTCCCCGGCGTTTTAACTCCGCCAGGACTTTTTCCGCATGAAACCCGCCGGTAATCAGCATCGAGATTTTGGTATTATGTTTATCCATCTGCGCCAAGGTATTGTCTACAAAAGCCAAGCTTCGAATATCCGCTACTTGATAGAAAGCCTTTACGTCTTCCAAATATCGATCCAAGGCATAAACTTCGTTGCTTAGGGAAAATTCTTCCCTGGCAGTATGCCGGGCAATATAATCAATATATTGTTTTACTTTAAACGCCTCCGGGTTGGCGCGGTATTCGGCCAGCTCTTCAGGCGAGGCTGATATGTTGAGCAATTTCTCGAGAATATCCAACCTATGCGCCAGCACATCCAATTCTTCCTGCTCCGGGGTGGTATACAACCGGGCGCGCAGACGTAGATCCAAGGCATCAATTTCTTTATAGAGTTTATCCGAATCCACAGCTTCAGAAAACAGATCATTCCTTTCCAATATATATATATTCAAATTTTTATAAACGTTGGTGTTTTCTTTTATCCAGGCAGCACTTTTATGGAGATAGGCGCAATATTTCAATAATGGAATATCACCCTGGCGGAAGGATTGTTTGGGAGCATCAAAGTCTTTTAATGCCTGGTTATATATATCCGGCTTAAGTTCATTGAGCATCTCACGCAAATCGCAGATATATCCCTGGCTCTCGTTATTAAGAAACTTCATCACGGTTTTACGGTTATCCCGATAAAGCGTCTCATCCTCGATTCCTTCCAGCCGGATAGGCTGCTTGCCGGTGGAGGCATAGGCTTCGGCTCCGGTTATCTTGCCCTGTTTCATGAAATATTCAGCAACTTCCTTTTTTATACTGTCCACCGGAAAAGTAGACAGTTTGCTGACATCTATAGCCTCTGATGCGGCTTCCACATTCACCAATTTCAAACCATGACGGCCAGCCAAGGCGTCGATCATTTTGGCAATGTTATTCTGCACCTCAAAATTACAGTGCAGATCATGTACCAGTACCACCAGCCGCTCATCGCCTTGAAATGTCTGCATAACCTCACCGAGTTTGCCGGATATTTTTATCGGGTTATGATTAAAAGCAACCTGGCCGCCGGATATTGAATAGGAACCCGGATCAAATGCCCAGGTTATAACTGGAAAGATAAATGTTATACTGATAAGCAGTGAAATAATTTTTGTCCATATTTTCCGTCTGGGATTGTGCCATCTGGATATTAATAAGCACCGAGGTGGATCCGTATTTAATTGACCATTTAAAAACATATTAATTTATCTCCTTATCTTAAAAATCGTTGATTATTGTCTTAAGTAGAGTTTCAAAAGTATGTTGTTAGAAGAATATCACAAAATATGCGAAAGTCAAATCCCTTCGGCAGTTTTTGGTTTTTATTTCAAGGTTTTAAATGCCGTGGTATTATTTTGAAACACTTTGTCTTGTTTAAAAATTTCGGATTGGCCAAGGATTGGATAAAGAAGCGCCCTGCTCTAGGAGCCTGTTGGACTAAGAGAACATAAGACCGACAATATTATTATGAAAATTAATACTTAACCGTGAAATCCCCGTCCGTTTCGGTCACCTTTTCCAGGACTTCAGCGTATGTTTTAAGATCTTCGCGGGAAAAAAGCACAAAAGTGACCCGTTCCAAATATGTTTCCTGCAACAGATACTTCTTCACTTCCGCCACCGCTGTTTCCGCCGCCGCCTGAACAGGATAACCATAAGCACCGGTTGAAATAGAAGGAAAGGCTATGGTCTTGATCGCCATTTTATCAGCCAGCATAAGACTTTCACGATAGGCGGAAGCTAATATACGGGCGGCCTGTCTCGGATCGCCATGCCAAACAGGCCCGACAGTATGAATCACATTCTCGGCCGGAAGATTGCCGCCGGTAGTAATAACCGCTTTTCCTGGAGCAAGTCTGCCGATTTGGGAGATAATCGCCTTGCACTCCTTTAAAATTGCATGTCCGCCAACCCGGTGAATAGCGCCATCCACACCGCCCCCGCCCATAAGGGAAGAATTGGCGGCATTGACAATCGCGCCCGCACGATGCCTGGTCAGGTCTCCCAATTCCAGGATTAATTTTGTATGACCAAATATTGCTTCCATAATTTAATTCCCCAATCTGGCTTAAGCCAGATTAAATATTGTAAATTACTTCAACCATCTTACTAAATCATTTTTTAAAACCGCACCTTGAAAAATCCCCTAACCGAGTTGGCAAGGCAAATCTCATCGGCCGCGATTAAGTCGCGCCGGTAGATTTGTTGTTCCACTATTCGGCGTTTTTTGGCACGAAGCTGCCGGATGCGTTCCACCCCGGGTAGGAGGCCGTCGCTAATCGGCGGCGTCAGCCAGACATCGCCTTTGCGAATAAAGAGATTAGTAATTGCCCCTTCGGTCAAGGCCCCGTGTTCATTGGTAAACAATATATCCGCCAAACCCTGTTTTCGGGCCTTCTGACATTCCCGGTTGTACAGCTCGCGATTGGTTGTCTTGTGGTATAAAAAGAGATTACTCGAATTTACTTTAAATCTTGATATTTTTATGGCCAGCGGGATATTCCCGGGCATTTCACTTAAAGACGCGGTTTCTAATTTGAACCGGCCGTTAGTAAACAAGAGCAGCCGCACCCGGAGGGCACCGTCCTCCCGTTTGAAATTCCGGGCCAAAGCATGCAATTGACCGGTAATTTCATTGATTTTGCATGGCAGGTTGAAAACCTGTGCCGACTTCCTTAAGCGCTGCATATGCGGTTTCAAATCCCGGTACCCCGCGCCCGGGTCCCAGCGCATGGTTTCTATCAGTTGGTAGTCCCTCGCCAAGTCCATAAAAAACCGGGCCTTGGCCAGACTTTCCTTCCACTCGGCCGCCGGCTGGGAATCGGATACAATTCCGCTTCCAATACCAAAGACAGCCTGACGGGTGTTTTCATTGATTTCCAGGGTGCGGATCGGGACATTAAATACTGCTTTTCGGCCGGGAGCGATATATCCCAGGGCACCGGTATATATTCCGCGGCAATTGTTTTCTAATTCGGAGATAATTTGCATAGTACGGATTTTGGGAGCCCCGGTGATCGACCCACAGGGGAAAAGACTTTTAAATATGGTTTTCCAATCCATCCGCCTCCGCAATCGCCCTCTGATCATGGAGGTCATCTGATACAGTGTACGGTAGGTTTCTACTTTAAACAGACGGGAAACATGTATTGAACCGGGAGCGCACAGACGGCCGAGATCATTGCGCAGCAGATCAACGATCATTAAGTTTTCCGCCCGGTTTTTCGGAGAATGCGCCAGGCTCCGGCGAACATCTGAATCAGTTTGAGAATCCCGTGGGCGCTCGGCCGTCCCTTTCATGGGACGAGTTACAATCATCTCTCCCTGGCGTTCGAAAAAGAGCTCCGGCGACAGGGAAATAACCGTTCTCCCTCCACCTCGCAGAAAAGCGGAATAGCCGACCGGTTGTTGCTTGATCATATCCATAAAAAGGGCGGCATTATTTCCGTGAATCCGGGTTCGCAGGGGAAAAGTATAATTAACCTGGTAGGTATCTCCGGCGGCTATATACTTCTGGATGCGTTTGATGTTTTTTTTATACTCTGAGGGAAGCTGGGAAGGTATTGGCGGCCTGAGCCAGTAATCCGGCCAGGAAGCAGCGCTGGTGTCCCGCTTGAGCAAATCACGCAAGCAATCGGGGTTGACATGGAAAGGGGTATTAAATACTCCCATCCATGCCAGTGGCCGGATGGGAGAAACCGGCGGAACTCCGGCCTTTTCCCAGGCGTATCCGAATTCATAAGTAAAATAACCGGCCAGGTAATAACCCCGGAGTAGTTTTTCTTCTATGCGCTTAAAAAAAAGCTGAATGTCCTCCGCGTGATTGCAGATGATTTCGCCGCAAGGTGAAGAAAAGAATAAACCGGCTTGCTTCCGGCCCGGCCCTTGTCCGAATAGCATGAGAGCGCCTTCTGCTCGGGAATCCAGAAAGCGCTTCACACGTTCCAGTTTATTTTACCTCGACAAGCGCTCCTGCCTCTTCCAGTTGGGCCTTGAGGGTCTCCGCCTCTTCTTTAGTAGCGCCCTCTTTTACGGGCTTGGGCGCGGCATCTACCAGGTCCTTGGCTTCCTTCAGCGGCAGACCGGTCAATCCACGGACTACCTTGATCACCTGGATCTTTTTATCCCCCGCTCCGCTCAGGATAACATCAAAAGAAGTTTTTTCCTCCGGCTTGGCTTCTTCGCCTGCTTCGCCGGCGGGCATTGCTCCTCCCATGACCATGGGTGCCGCTGCGGAAACTCCGAACTTTTCCTCCATACTTTTAACCAGCTCGGATATTTCCAACACTGTCATACCGCCGATTACGTCAATAATTTCCTCTTTGGTTACTGCCATTTTTCTTTCCCTCCTTGAAATAAAGCTTCGCACCGCAAGTGACGCGGCCTCCAACTTAAGAACCGCCCCCGGACGGTCTCTGCTATGGCATACGGATTTTAAGCCGCCTGCTTTTCCTTTTGCTCTTTAAGCGCGTTAAGCGCATAAACCAGTTTCCGCGTATTCCCCTCGGCCACAGTCATAAAACCCCTGATAGGAGCCTGGAGCGTGCCCAATAATGTGCTCAGTATTACTTCGCGTGACGGCAAGGAGGCAATAGCTTGGAATCCTCCCAGCTCCATTACTTGTCCTTCAATATGGGCGGCCTTGACAATAAAAAACTCTTTTTTCTTGGCAAATTTCAAAACGGTCTTGGCCGATACTGAAACATCCTCACCCAGAAAACCGATCCCTACCGGACCCTGTAAATACTCTTCTAAATTGCTTATTCCGGCTGCTTGGAAAATTTTTTTAGCCAGAGTGTTTTTTAAAATCCTAAATTTAATTCCTGTCTTGCGCATAGTCATGCGCATCTCGGTCATTTCCTTCACATTCAGCCCTCGGTACTCTGCCAAGACTATATTCCGGTTTTTTTCCAGAATCGCCTTGACTTCTTCCATGGTCTGACTTTTTTTAGCTCGACTTGTCGCCATATTATTTTTCCGCCTTTCTTCTAAAAAAAAATCCCAGCCATACCAGCCGGGATCCAGCCTTGAGCTCTCCGGTGCGGGAAATCCCCACCCCGCACTCGCCCAGGTGGTTATACATCCCGATCTAGGTGGGCGATCCGCCTGAGGCGGACACTTAAGCCGTATTCCGGCGCCTACGGTCTTTGATCGAAAAATCAGATTTGTTTTTTAAATCTTTAAATTCATCTCGCTTTAAATTGTGTCAGTTCCAACTTTAAGCCGGGTCCCATAGTGGAAGAAATGGCCACAGCTCTCATATACTGCCCCTTGGCTCCCGACGGCTTAGCTTTTAGTATTGTTTCCACGGCAAATTTCGCGTTTTCAATGTTTTTGTCCTTGCCAAAGGAAACCTTGCCTGCGCCGAAATTAACCAAGCCTTCATTATTAACCCGGTATTCAATTCTCCCGGCCTGGACTTCCTTGATAGCCTGGGTGATGTTCTGGGTAACTGTGCCGGCCTTGGGATTAGGCATCAACCCCTTGGTTCCCAGGATTTTCCCCAATTTGCCTACATCGCGCATAACATCCGGAGTGGCTATTACAGTATCAAAATCAAACCATCCTGACTGCACTTTGGCAATCATATCCTCATACCCGGCGAAATCCGCGCCCGCCTGGATGGCTTCATTGATTTTCTCGCCTTTGGTAATCACCAGAATTTTTTTTGTCTTACCTGTGCCATGGGGTAAAACCATGGTACCGCGAACCTGCTGATCGGCCTTCTTAGGATTCACGCCCAGCCGAATGGACACTTCCACGGTTTCATCAAATTTAGCATTGCGGGTGGAGGTTAATAATTCCACCGCCTCGGACAAAGTATAATTTTTAGTTCTATCAACCTGCTGCTTATTGGCGGTATGCCGTTTGCTGATTTTCCTCATCCTTTTACCTCCTGCGGTTCAGCGGATCCGGCAGACGCCATGATCCTCCCGCAATATTATCCCTCTACTTTAATCCCCATACTCCGGGCCGTGCCTTCCACCATGCGCATGGCAGCCTCCAGACTGGCGGCATTTAAATCCACCATCTTAAGCTCGGCAATGGATTTTATCGCCGAACGCTTTATCGTGGCTATGGTCTGGCTTCCAGGCGTGGAACTAGCCTTGGCCAACCCGGCCTCCCGTTTTAGCAATACTGCGGCCGGCGGGGTTTTTAGCACAAACGTAAAAGATCGATCAACATAAACCGTGATCACCACGGGAATAACCATGCCCTCCTGATTCTGGGTCTGGGCATTGAAAGCTTTACAGAATTCCATAATATTCACGCCGGCTTGCCCTAAAGCCGGACCTACCGGTGGTGCCGGGTTAGCTTTTCCGGCTGGCACCTGTAATTTAACCATTGTTTTGACTTGCTTAGCCATGGTAAAATATTCTCCTAATCTTTTTCCACCTGCACGAACTCCAACTCCACAGGTGTCTGCCTCCCAAAGATGGAAACCATTACTTTCAGTTTCCCCCGCTCCAAATTCACTTCGTCCACCAGTCCGTTAAAATTAGTAAAGGGTCCGTCGATCACTTTAACCCGTTCATTGCGCTCAAAAAGCACCTTGGGTTTGGGCTTGGCCTTGGAGCCGGCAATCTGCCCCAGAATGGACTTTATTTCTTCCTCGGATAAGGATGTGGGTTTATTTCCAGAACCTACGAATCCTGTTACCTTGGGAGTGTTTCTGACCACATACCAGGAGTCATCGTCCATCTCCATCTCCACCAAAACATAACCGGGGAAAAACCGCTTAGAATAAATCTTCTTTTTTCCACTGCGAATCTCCGAGACATTTTCCGAGGGCACCAAAATCTGGAAGATTTTATTCTCCATCCCCATGGTTTTGATCCGTTGTTCCAGATTAGCTTTAACTTTGTTCTCGTTCCCGGAATAGGTATTAATTACATACCATTTAGTAGCACTCACTCGCTCACCTCTTTACACCAGGGTCCGGACGATTACGCTGAGCAGGAAATCAAAAAGCGCTATGAACAGCATAATAATGCCGACCACAATAAAAACCACCAACATAGAACCGAATATTTCCTTGCGTGACGGCCAGGTAACCCGTTTCAACTCAATGTAAGAATCCCTAAAAAAAGCATTTACTTTTTCTAACACTTTTCAACTCCCTAAAAAAGATGGCCCGTAAACTGGCAGGCCAGGCTGGATTCGAACCAGCAACACCCGGTTTTGGAGACCGGTGCTCTAGCCGTTAGAGCTACTGGCCTGTAATGTAACAATTACTGATGTAATGTAGCTGCCGTCTAAGGTGAGGTGCCCGTTAACCGGATTTCACCTTGAAATCTCCCGATAGCTTGCCGGTCCGGCTTAATTTCAAGCCGGACTGCCAAGCTGTCTCTCCGGATTTTTCCCTATTTAGTTTCCTTGTGGGCGGTATGCTTGCCACAAGAACGGCAGAATTTCTTCATCACCAACTTTTCAGGATGTTTCCGCTTATCTTTTTTCGTCACATAATTGCGTCGTTTGCAATCACCGCAACTTAAGTAAATAATTTCTCTCATTATCGGTTTTTTTTACTCCTGACATCTTACTTAAATATTAGCCATTCGGGCTTCCGCAGGTGAATATTGCATGCTGTTTTCAAATTTCCCACCCCCGGGACGTAGGGGCATTTAATTAAACGCCCCTACAACTGCCGATAATACTATAACGAACGGCTAATATATTACCATCTTACTTCATTCCAGCCGTCCGAGTAATAATGGACTATTCTACAATTTCCGAGATGACACCGGCCCCCACGGTATGGCCGCCCTCCCGGATCGCGAACCGCAATTCTTTTTCCATGGCTATCGGCGTGATTAATTCCGCCTCGACGGTCACGTTATCACCCGGCATTACCATCTCCACGCCTTCCGGCAGCTTCAC
>DAOVYW010000060.1 GCA_030635415.1 Candidatus Firestoneibacteriota bacterium | reverse complement strand
TTCTTTTTCCATAAATATTTTATTCCCCAGTCCACCTCCCTGGCCCTGGTCAATCCCGCGGTCCGTACACACCTAAAGGATTTCCTGGTATTTTTTGGGCTGCCAATATTTATTTTACTAACTTACTGGGCCGGGCAACTGATACCCCGGGGACGCCGGATTTTAACCGGATTCGGCTGGGCTTCCCGTTCGCGCCGGCCGTGGTGGGAACGCCTGGCATCTGTTACACGGAGAATATGGGAAAAGTATCCCTGGGGTTTTTACAGCCTGGCCGCGTTGCTGGCCGGTAGTCTGCTCCTGGCTTTTTTCGGCCAGGTTCTGTTGGCAATACTACTGCTAATGCTTATGGCCGGGACGTGGGTTCTGGGATGGCAGCCGCTTACCGCCCAGATGCGAATGGCCATGCTGCTGGCAGTTCTGGGTCTGGCAATAGTTTTGGGATGCGAGATTATTCATGTCCGGGATTTTATGGGCGTGGGCGGTGATATGAGCCGCATGAATACAGTGTTTAAATTCTATATAGTAGTATGGATTTATTTTTCCCTGGCAGCGGCTGCCGCCCTAGGGCAAATATTTTCCGGCCGCCGCGAGGAGAGAAAAGCCTGGGCCGGACTGCTGGCCGGAGCGCGTAAATGGAGACTAGGGGCCGCTATTATAGTTGTCCTCGTGCTCTGGGTACTGGCTAATTACTTCCAGGAAATTAATAGTACGCCTTGGCTGACGCTAGTGCTGGGCCTGGGTATTTTGGTGCTGCCCTGGATTTGGGCCGGGAGGACTAAATCCGGAGAACTTCGGCTGGCATGGGCCGCAATGCTGGGAGCTATTTTATTTTCCGTTGCGCTTTATCCGCCCATCTCGCTCTACAACCGGATGCGTCTTTGTTCCAAGTTTCAAAACCCCACACTCAATGGCATGGAATATTTACATAAGATGCGGCCTAAGGAGGCCAAGGCCCTGGTATGGATTAACCAGAACATAAAGAAAACGGAAATTGTACTGGAAGCACCGGGCCGGAAAGGGTATAACTGCTTTGACACCCGGGCAGCCATTTTTACCGGCCAGCCGACATTGATTGGTTGGATCGGCCAGGAAGAGCAAATGCGCTATAATCCCGAGTTGACCGGCAGCCGCACCCGGGACGCAGATCTCATTTTTAAAACCATGAATATTCAGAAGGTCCGCCGATTAATCGAGCGATACCGCATCAAATATATCCTGGTCGGCGAAAATGAGCGCTGTGTTTATCCCGGCGCCGGCCTCGAAAAATTCCGCGCTTTTATGGATGTGGTTTATGAACAGGAGGGAGTAATTATTTATAGGATGAGGAAATAAACGCCGGAAGTTTTTTTAGATAGATGAGGTTTTTCGTAGGAGCGGACTTCCATGTCCGCTCACCTGTATGGTGTTAAATTTTGGGCCGGTATGGAAGCCGGCCCCTACGGTCAATTTTTCCAAGGAGGATATAATGCAAAAATCTAAAGAGCAGGAACAGCAGCAAAACATGCAACTCCAAGTAGAGGTAGATGACGCTACGGCCCAGGGTACCTATGCCAATCTGGCTCTGGTGGCCCATAATGCCACGGAATTCGTGCTGGATTTTATCTTTGTCCAGCCCCAGCAACCCAAGGCCAAGGTGCGGGCCCGGGTTATAAGTTCTCCCGGGCATACCAAGCGTTTTCTTCGCGCCCTGACAGAGAATGTGGCCCGTTATGAGCAGTGTTTTGGAGAAATCAAGGAAGTGGCTGCCGGGCCGGATGAAAGACAGATCAAGCTTCATTGAAACACCGCTCTTTTTTAGCGCGGAGAATTTTGCTTCAACACTTCTTTACATTTGATTGTCATTGCGAGGAACGTTTTTCGAGACGAAGCAATCGGTGTTGATTGCAAAATGATGATAAAAAGCGGGATTGCTTCGCTTCGCTCGCAATGACAAATATAAAGTTATTTATGAGACACTACACTAGTATTTAAGCTCGACCAGGCGGTAGCAAAATAGCGGGGCTGGTGTTTGGGAAGCAACATCGAGAAAATGGTATTCAGGCATGATACCAATATGAACTGAAAATTGCGGCCTCTCTTGCTCCAGAGATGGCAGGGTTGCCATACCAACAATAAAACCAATAGCAGCACCGGACAAGCCGCCGATGCCGAGTCCGATCATGCCATGATAAAAATTGGAATCAATGGCGCTCCGGCGTTCGGTTTCATCCTCATCTTCCAAAGCCCAAGGAATAAGCGCCGAGAAAGCGCCCAGAAAAGCACCGCCCAAAGCACCGATACCGGTAGTGGCCAAGGGATATTCTCCCGGAAAATCCCGATGGCTCGTCAGCTCATAGACATCCAGCGCGGCTCCCGCGAACGTACCGGTAAGCAATCCAAAGACCGAATTTTCGAGAATATGCAGCGGATTCATGTTTTTGCTCAAACCATAATGGTACAGACCTAAAAAACCACCACCGGCCAGACCAAGTATGGCGCCATGGCGCATTTCCTCAAGGGTACGCTCACCTGAAGCAGCTCCCGGACGAAAGGAAGAGATAAGTAGAATCCCGCAAATAACGAGAACATTAATTTGTTTTTTTAGCATACGAAGATAATAGGATTATTTATTAAATTTATCAATAAAAAAGTGGATCACTTCCCTCACGAGTGTTTGTGAATAACTCCTAAAGTTTTTGTTGTAGTTCAACATAGTGCTCTTTATAAAATCCCCCTTTTCAGAGGCTGTGTCATAATGCCTGTTTTAGAGATTGCTTTGTCGCTTACGCTCCTCGCAATGACAGAAAATCCTTTAAAAATAGTCATTGCGTTGCTCTGGGCTATTATGTTTCACCCCTTTGGGGTGGAAAACAAACCCCTAAAAACAGATATTTTGGATTTTTAGACAAGAATACTTCTATTCCAACTAATTTTTCGCCCTTTGGGTGAAGACCTTTCTTCTAGAAAAATACTATATTTCTTAGATATTATCGTGTTGTAGCATTTCTATGTAGGATTTGGGGTTCTAGAATCGCACATTATCACTTTGCTGAAACAAGGAAGAAAATTCGGCATTGACAAAAACCAGATAAACCGATAAAATGTGCAGTTCATTATTAAATTTACATAATTTTATATTCCCGTGGTGTGGGATGGAATTCATAAATTTATCTCTTTGATAGGATTTAATTGACCATTGAGAACATTCGCGGAATTTCATAAAAAAAACCAACCCACAAATACCGGCAATGATTTTATGCTATTGCTGGGTGGTTGTTTATTTTTGGCGGCCGCAGCGGTTATTACGGTGCTGGCGCTGAGGCCGTTGCATGGTTATATTATAAAAACAATCCTGACCTATACCTTGATTTTTATGGGTCTGGGATTAATTCTGGCCACGGCAATCAATCGCATTATGGATCAACAGCCAGGCCATTCCGGAGGCGGGTAATGCCGGTAAGCATGACAGGATACGGCCGGGGAGGAGCCCGGGAAGGACAGTGGGCTTTGGCGTTGGAAGTCAAAACCGTCAACCACCGTAATTTTGAATTAATGGCCAAGCTTCCGGCCGGTCTTTGGGAATTGGAGCCGCGTATCCGGCAGGGTCTGCGCGAAGTTATTAGTCGCGGGCGCGCAGAAGTATATTTGCATTGGCTTACGCCCCTATCCGGAATTCGCGAGCCGGTAGTGGACATGAATTTGGCAAAGGGCTATATACAGGCTTTGCGCGTGGCCGGCCGCAAGTTAGGATTAAAAGGAGAACTGGATCTCCCGCTGGCTATTGGGCTGCCGGAGGTAGTGCGGATAGAGGAGCGTCCGTTGCGTATGGTTTTAATCGGCCCCTTGGTTATGCGGGCACTTAACCAGGCGTTGCGAGGCCTGGTTAATATGCGCCGCAACGAAGGACGCCGCTTGACAGCGGACATGCAACAGCGCTTAAGCAATGTCCGGCGCTTGACGCAAGCAGTCCGGAGGCTTTTTTTCTCCAGAAAAAAGAAGCAAACAACGACTCTTCGGAAACGCCTGGAGGGATTGTTTAAGGCCGGAAATCAGGAAGGCAAGCAGATTGCGCGGGAAGCCTGCGGACAGTATCTGCGCGCGGATATTACCGAAGAAATAGTTCGATTGGCGGCGCATGGGGCGCAATTTGGTCAATTAATGCGTAATCGCGAACCGGTCGGACGGAGAATGGATTTTCTAATCCAGGAAATGAATCGTGAAATTAATACCGTGGGAGCCAAAGCCGGAGATGCAGTAATTGCCCACCATGTAGTGGACATTAAGGAAGAATTAGAAAGAATCCGGGAACAGGTTCAGAATATTGAATAAAATTTCCAGGAGACTGTCGGACGAATGGCACTAACTTAGACACTTTTTCGGCGTTCAAGTAGGGGCACGGCGTGCCGTGCCCCTACATAATACAGGATTACATGCAAAATTAATGAGATTTTATACAGAAATCATTTAAAAACATCTTAAGTTAGTGCCATTCAATACTATTACAATATTTTACGTAACGTAAGTAATACTATCGGAAATCAATAATTATGATCAATAATATTATTCCTATTGGATATGGCAATACGGTAGCGGCAAAAAGAGTAGTGGCGATTATTGCGCCTGACTCTTCACCCATTAAGCGCCTGCGGGAGCAGGCCACAACCGCCGGCAAATTAGTGGATGCCACCCAGGGACGGCGCACGCGGGCGATCATTATAATGGATTCTGACCATGTTATTCTTTCGGCCTTGCAGCCTGAGACTATCGCCCAGCGCCTTGAGGGTGAAGGAGCAGGGGCAGAGCATAAAACATATTCCCAGGGCCGCGGCGGAGCGTCTAAAACTTGATGCCGAAACGGGGCTTGCTGATAGTAATCTCCTCTCCTTCGGGCGGCGGGAAAACCACCATCTGTGAGCGTTTATTACGCCATGACCGTCTTCTGAGCCAAAGCATCTCAATGACTACGCGGTCGCCCCGCGGACGAGAACGCTATGGCCGGGAATATTATTTTATCGATAAAGCGGGATTTCAAAAATCCATACGGGCCCAGCAGTTCCTGGAATGGGCGCAAGTCCATGGTCACTACTATGGGACACTGAAGGCGGAGGTGGAAAAGCAGCAACGGGCTGGGCGGGATATAGTTCTGGTAATTGATGTTCAGGGAGGATTAGCCGTCAAACGCTTTAACCCGGAGGCTATATTGATTTTTATAAAGCCGCCTTCATTTAAGGCCTTGGAAGCCCGGCTGCGCGGCCGGGGTACGGATGAGCGCCCAACTATAAGCGGACGGCTGCGTCATGCCCGATTGGAAATGGCGCAGGCTCTGAACTATGATTATGTAGTGATTAACCGGCAGTTGCCGGAGGCAGTGCGTCAAATCGAGGCGGTTCTGACCGCTGAACGGCTGAAAGTGCGAAAGCGATGAAAAAGGGTTTTCCACAACAGGAACTGGTTAGTAAAATAATACACAAGCGCCTATTGGCGAGAGTTCCAAAAAAGAAGGAGGAAGTATAAATGCATCACTTGGACTTTGAGAAAATAGTTGATAGAATAGGAAGCAAGTATGAAGCAGTAGCCCGTATGTCAATTAAGGCCAGAAGAATCGCTGATGGTGAGATGCCGGAAGCCAACACCACCAATGATAAAGTCAGCACCATGGCAATGAATGAATACCTGCGGGAAAAACAGGAAGACGGAGAAAAACCGGCGGAAGAGAAAAAATAAAACAATGTTAAAGGACCGGCGGGTACTGTTAGGAGTTTCTGGCGGCATTGCCGCATATAAAGCCGCGGAAATCACGCGTAGCCTAATCCGGGAAAATTGCCAGGTAACGGTTGTCATGACCAGAAATGCCTGTCGATTTATAACCCCCTTGACTTTTCAAGCCCTGACCGGCAGGCCGGTGGCCACAGAGTTGTTTTCCGGGACTGAAGCTCCGGTTCCCCACATTTCACTAGCCAAGTGGCCGGATCTTATCCTGCTGGTGCCGGCGACAGCTGATCTTCTGGCGCGAACAGCATCCGGCCGGGCGAATGATCTTCTAGCCGCCCTCATATTGGCGGCCGAAGTGCCCGTCCTGTGGGCGCCGGCCATGAATACCCATATGTGGAAAAATCCTTTAACCCAGGAAAATATTAAGCGGCTGGTCGCTGCGGGACATGCCTTTGTGCAACCAGGAACCGGAGAGTTGGCTTGCGGTGATATAGGGGAGGGCCGCTTGGCTGATAACGGGGAGATTCTCGACGCAGTCCGGAAGGTCTTGATTACCAAGGGGAAATTGTCCGGATACAGGATACTTATCACAGCCGGACCGACCCGGGAACCATGGGATGCCATCCGGTTTTTATCCAACCGTTCTTCCGGCAGAATGGGATATGCTCTGGCAATGGAAGCCGGGCGCCGGGGAGCGGAAGTCAGCCTGGTTTCAGGGCCGGTAAACCTGGCTGCACCGTCTGGTGTACGGATAGTCAATGTCAACACCGCCCGGGAAATGTATGATGTCGTTATGCCGGAGTTCCCGGAAACTGATATAGTAATCGCGGCCGCGGCAGTGGCCGATTTCAGGCCGGCAGAGATTTGTCAAGGCAAG
The DNA here is from genome assembly GCA_030635415.1 of Candidatus Firestoneibacteriota bacterium. GTDB lineage: Bacteria > Oederibacteriota > JAAXVQ01 > JAAXVQ01 > JAUVAV01 > JAUVAV01. The sequence continues at coordinate 4,194 of DAOVYW010000060.1, read as the reverse complement.
CTTAAAAAATACCCCGCGCAGTCAGCCATTCCCCTGGAGCAGAATCCGGATATTCTTATGGAGATGGGACGTCGCAAGCAAAAACAGATATTGGTAGGATTCGCGGCGGAAACCCATAACCTGGTCCCAGCCGGGATTGCCAAGCGAAAAGCCAAAAATCTTGATTTAATAATCGTTAATCATGCTTCCGGCCCGGAGGACGCTTTTGGCGCGGAGGCCGCCCGTGTGCTTCTCATAGATGATTCGGATGCGGTCCGGGAATTGCCCCGGCAGGACAAACATCAAACTGCGGCTATAATTCTTGATCAGTTGGAAGAATTGTTGTCTGCTAAACAAGCGAAACAGTAAATGAAATCCTATAAAAATCCAGCCAGGTTAACTTCCTATCTTCTAGTCATAGCGCTCCTGGGCCTGTTGGTAAATCCAGTTCAGGGAGAAGCCGGACTTCCCGGGCCTGGAGATGCTAAACCGGGAGAAGTACTGGTTAAATTTCGGTCCGGAATTTCTCAAGCCACACTGGACCAGGAAGCCGAGCGCTTGGGATTAAAAGACCCCCGGTTAGCTATTTTACGCAGTGCTTTACTGCTACAAGAAAGATTGGATTTTTCCGGACAGATTGAGCAGCTCGGAATTCAGCACCTGACTTTTGCTGCCGGACGGACGCGAGACGAGGTGTTGAGAGCTTTACGAACCTCACAATTAGTGGAATATTCCGAGCCGAATTATAAGAGGATCGCCTTTACACCTCTGACGAACGGGCCGGATGATACTTATTACCAGAGTGGAAATCAATGGTGGGTAGAAGATATAGCAGCCGACAAAGTGGTAGCAGAAAGCCTGATGGCAGGCGGAGCCGAGGTAGTGATTGCCATTGTGGATTCCGGGATAAGGCTAGATCACGAGGACCTGGCCGGTAGATTGGTTCCGGGAAAGGATTTTATTAATTCCGGCGGTAAGGGAGACGATGACTTTGGTCATGGAACCATAGTGGCCGGTATTGCTGCCGCTCAAACCAACAATGGTATTGGCATTGCCGGAACAGCGGTGGCTGATATTAATGTGGTTAAACTTATGCCCATCAAGGTGATGGGTGCTGACGGCCAGGGCAATGATTTTATTATAGCCCAAGGCATAATCTGGGCGGTGAACCATGGAGCCAGGGTGATTAATCTGAGTTTGGGAGGGGAAGACTTCGGCATGACTCTCAGAGACGCCGTGCTTTATGCCTACCAGCAGGGATGTGTGGTTGTGGCCGCGGCCGGCAATAAGGCACTTGAAGGGAATCCGGTTAGCTATCCGGCGGCTTATGATCATGTTATTTCTGTGGCGGCCTGCAATTATAGCGGCTACCGGTCGAGTTATTCGGGGTACAATAAATATGTGGATGTGGCCGCGCCTGGCGGTGATGAAGGCCCAACCAGCGAAATGATTTTCAGTACTTTTAACAGTAGCATATCATCCTATGTTTATGCCATGGGAACATCGATGGCCTGTCCTATGGTGGCTGGAACCGCAGCTATGCTTTTGGCTCAGGCTCCCGAGCGTACCCCGGATGAGGTGGAAAACTTGATTTTGACGACGGCTGAAAAAACCGGTTCTTTATTGAATGATACCGACGGATGGAACCAATATTTGGGATGGGGAAGAGTAAATTTATATCAAGCCCTAACCCAAGAGACAACTTTTACTCCCAGGAAATCAGGCCGGGCAACGTATAATTATCCCAACCCATATAACCCAAGTACTGGAGAGTTGACTTATATTGTTATTCCGTTGGAAGTAGTACAAGAGGTTTCAAGCGTTCGTCTTTGTATTTATGACGCCATGGGGAGTAGGGTGAGGAAGATAGAGATGCCCGGCAGCAAGGTTTGGCCTGGAAAAATTATTGCCTGGGATGGCAGGAATGGAAGCGGGGCCGTAGTGGCGAACGGGGTGTATCCCTTTACGCTGGAACTGGATGAGAAACGCTATAGGAATAAAATAGCGGTATTGAGATAAAAATATTAAAGGGAACGTTCATTAGGGCCACCGGCATTTGTAGGGGCGTTTAATTAAACGCCCCTACGTAGGCATATCTCAGCTTTCGAGAGATTGAAAAAACAGGATAAAATTGCGGCATAAAGGATTTTATATGTTATTACGGGCAGGAATAATATTAACTATTTTACTTTTACCGGCCGGCCAGATGATGGCCGGGGAATCAGCCGGAGATGCCGCGCCTTACTTACGTTCCGGTGTGGGAGCCAGAGCACTGGGCATGGGAAATGCCGGGACCGCGACCAGCATAGATGCGGCAGCCGCATATTGGAATCCCGCAGCGCTGGTTGGTCTTTTTGGGGATGGAATAGCATCCCAGACCGCTTTGCTTGGCTGGGAGCGTTCCTGGAATTTTCTTAATTATTGCCATGTCCATAAAGCGGCTGATCAAGGGAAGTACGCCTTGGCTCTTTCCTGGATAAATTTTTCCGCAGGAGGGGAAATTGAGGCTAGAACCAGCAACCGGCCGGAACCGGAACGAATTTTTGGAGACGCCCAAAACACGTTTCTGTTTTCAGTTGCAGCTACTCTGGGCCGGGGGTTCGCTCTGGGAGTAAATACCAAGCTGATTCTGCACAACCTGGATGAAGAATCAGCAAAGGGATTCGGGCTGGACTTGAGTGTATGGCAAGCAGTTTCTCCGAATATAAAATGGGGACTCGTGATTCAGGATATGTATACGAATCTCGGCTGGGTCGAAGGACATAATGACCGTATCCCAATGTTTACCCGTGCTGGTCTGGAATTAACCGGATTAGCAGAACGCTTAGTCTTGGCTATGGATGGAACGCTGGAGTTTTCATATACCAGTGACGCAATCACAGAATATGGATACCATCTGGGTGCTGAATACTATCTGCTACCACAACTAACCATTCGTGCCGGAGTGGATCAGGGACGATTTACTGTTGGCGCCGGTTTCAGCTTTTTCATAAATCAGGCGATAAAAATTCGGATAGATTACGCGCTGGCGGGAGCAAAAGCCGCAGATGCCGGTCTAACGCACTTATTTTCACTGGTGACGGACATTCTTTCAGCAGGCTCCAAAGCGGCCGGAGGGAAGAAGCAGTAATGCGGTCCCACCCGTCTGAGCAAGCATTGCTGGTAGTCCGGGCATTAAAGCGCTATGTTAATAATTTCATCGAGCAGGGTGAAACTCCGATTATTTTTTATAAGCCCCTAAAACGAGAGGTTCCGAAACAGAAAGTCGCCGGCCATGGGTATAAAATACCCGGCCATCCGGGCCTGGAGACCTTGGCCAGGAATATCCAGACCTGTTCTAAATGTAGTCTGGCCGGTACGCGCAAAAAAGTGGTATTTGGCGAGGGCGATCCGGAAGCTTCTCTGGTTTTCGTGGGAGAAGCGCCGGGCGCGGACGAGGACCGGGAAGGCAAACCTTTTGTAGGAGCCGCCGGTAAGCTGCTTACCCGGATAATAGAATCCATAGGCCTGAAACGCGAGCAAGTCTATATCTGTAATATACTAAAATGCCGGCCGCCGGGAAACCGAAATCCCAAGCCTGAAGAAATCGCCGCCTGTCAACCTTATTTAATCAAGCAACTGGAAATGCTTCGTCCCCGCTTGATATGCGCTCTTGGATCCTTTGCGGCACAGACTTTACTGGATTCGAAGGAACCCATTGGTCGTTTAAGGGGTAAAATTTATACTTATCATGCCATACCTCTGGTGCCAACGTTCCATCCGGCAGCCTTGTTGTATCATCCGCAAAATAAGCGTCCGGTCTGGGAAGACATGAAAAAGATAGCCGGAATCCTGGAATTAAAACAAATCTCGCCTAAAGCATAGCCTGCCGACACTAACATTTTTCCATCTTTTCGCAACGAAGGCCGCCTCTCTCTGAGGGCCTGTCGGACTTAGGTGCTTTTTCCCCTGCTCATTCTGCTTTATTTAATAATAAGTTTATCCGATAATAAGAATGTCGGACTCTTGTTTTAATTGAAAATAGAGGCCTAGACCAGTATAATTAACTCTGGGCAGGTGATATGTGCTAAAGTTTAAGCTGAAACCCATTAAGACGTTTTTTAAGGCGGAGAAGCTGAAACCCATTAAGACGTTTTTTAAGGCGGAGAAGCTGAAACCCATTAAGACGTTTTTTAAGGCGGAGAAGCTGAAACCCATTAAGACGTTTTTTAAGGC
>DAOVYW010000013.1 GCA_030635415.1 Candidatus Firestoneibacteriota bacterium | reverse complement strand
CGGAGTACAATGCTGCCATAGGCAATGCCGAGAGATCAGTAACGACGAGCACGTTTGGCCTGGGCGGCGCCAAAGTGACAGATACCGAAATTGATGCCAGCACATTCCACGGGATCACGTCACGAACCAGGGCGACGAATTCTTTGGGGAGCACAGTGACGGATTACAATGCGAACGCAGGCAATGCGGAGAGCTCAGTAACGACGAGCGCATTTGGTCTGGGCGGCGCCAAGGTGACAAATACCCAAATAAATTCTAGTTCATTCCACGGGATTACATCGCGGACCACGGCGAAAAACACTTTAAGCACCACAGTGACGGATTACAATACGACCAATGGCAATGCCGAGAGCTCAGTAACGACGAGCGCGTCTGGTCTGGGCGGCGCGAAAACGACGACCACACAAATAGATTCGAGCCAGTTCCATGGGATAACGTATAAAACCACAGCGACAAACGCTTTGGGCAGCACCGTGACGGATTATAACCGGAGTGTGGGGAACGCGTACAAGTCAGTGATTAGCAGCCAATACGGATTTGCCAGCGCTCAAACTACGACGACGGATATTACCTCAAGCAATGTACACGGCATTACGTCCAAGACTCACGCCAAGAATGCTTTGGGCTGGAAAACAACCAATTATGACATACGTGTGGGCAATGCTCTCAACGGGAAGGGGCATAATGAATACGGGCAGTTAAGCTCGCGGGATTTTAGTACAGGCTTAACTTCTAGCACGATAAATGGAATTGTATCGAAAAGCGTGAATCGTACCGCGCTGGGGACTACGACCACCTGGTTCGAAGAAGATACCGGGGTTGCTTATTATTCCGAATCCACCTCGGCTGCCGGCGGCAGCAGTTCCGGGAACGGCGGCATGGGCGGCGGCATAACCAAGACCAAGATTGACGCCAGCCGCTTCTCAGGCATAACCAGCAACACCATCTCAGAGAACTACGATAGTAGAAATGTGCGACTGGCGACGACCACCACGGAGTATAATACTACTACCGGTGTTTCAACTCACGCTTTAACCAAATACACGGGGGGAGCTGATTTTGAGTGGGACTATACCGACGGTACCAGAGATCCGGTCCATACCATGGCTGACATTAACTATACGGATTATAAAGGCGTGCATAACGGAAGCGGAAGAGAGACTTATAATTCCTCGACCGGAGTATTGCAAACCCAGGAATTGAATCAGACGGACAGCATGAATGAGAGGATAACATTCCAGGACAATGGAGATTTCGTGACTTCCGCAACAGGAGCGCGAGAAGACGGGGAGAGTATCTCATACACCTTCTATTCCCGGAGCAATGAGATTAAAACCATGAAGGATGATAAAGGCACAACCAACTGGGGTTCGAATAACGCTATCCGGCACCGGGTTGATACTGAAGGCAAAATGGCGAGGTTCTACAGATATACTTATTCCGGGGATGCCATTGAGTCGATACAGGGCCGGTCTAAAATGGAGGACGTGGGAGCTTCTATGGAATATGACCGGTACTTCAACCTGCAATGGTGGCAGGATACCCTGGGCGTAAAGCATACTTATACCGGAAGTCGATATACCAAGGTGTCGTATTGGAATGAAGCGGATGAGGGTTTTACCGGCACAGACGGTAAATACTGGGAGGGCGAGGTAGCTTATGATAGGTGGGGCTTCTACTTTGAGAGCGAGGTTCTCCAGGGAATAGACGAGGCTACCGGCGTGAAGGTGGACGGTACGGCCGCGAGAAATACCACGGAGATGCAGGTGGAAGAAGGTGGCAGCAATCAGGGGGCCTGGGAATTTGTAAAAGAGAAAATGGTGGAACATCGAACTCAAAACGAAACCTATACCTGGGATTCGCCGGATGGAAAATACCAGCCGCATGGCAGCGGGACCAGATGGACTTTGGGAGAGTGCAAGGCCGAGGCCCTGCGGATTGACGAAATTACCATGTGGGCGGATGTGATAATAGAAATCAACAGTGACCGGTCTACGACTTCCAACTTCTGGAACATACGCCACATGGCAACCCAGTTCAGCAGCCGGACCCGGTACCAACCAGATATCGTAACAGAGAGCAAGTCGGGAAGTAGCTACCCCAATCCAACTTTTAGGAAAGAAGATTATGAAAACCCATATTATTCCGGGTATTGCGGATTCGAAGTGAGCAAGAAAGGCTGCATAGCTGGGGAAGGCTTGGTAGTGTGTCGCTGGGATGAAATTCATTATTACAAGAAGACCGATGGATGGATATGGTGGCCGGAGGGCGTAGCAAGAGATGTAAAAGATTACGTCTGGGACCATGCCAGCGGGGAAAGGGAAGAAGAAAAGTATAAGGATAAATTGAAGCAGCTGCTGGATGTAGAGGCAGTGGGGCCGATTGGACCGAAAAGTTCCGGCGGCTCCGCCAGCGCTGCCAGTGCCGCCGGCGTCAGCGCACCGGCAGTCCGTACTTCTTTTGGCAATAAGGCCCGGGGTGCTGCCCTGGCCGGGAGCAACGATGGAGAACAACCGGCTAAGCAGCGTGGGATAGAGGGCGCCACTGGTTCGGATGCTGCCGGCGTTCAGGCAGCCGGCCGGGGAGTTCATTTGGAGCCGGCCAGGCTGGTCTTACTGGGTGGGGAGAAGGTGACAGCGGATGGGAAGCCGGGCGTACAAAAGGCGCAGGAATTCCAGGATGCGATAAGTGTTTCGCGTGACGAAAAAGGGCAGGTTATCGAGATAGTGGACCGTTTTGGGGACCGGCACGCGTTTACCTATGAGAAACCGGGGGTTATTGAGACCATTACTGACGCGCAGGGCAATATTACAGTAAAACACAGGGATAACTCCGGCCGGCTGCTCTCAGAGGACCGGGAAGGACAAAACGTGAATTACAGTTATAAGCTGAACCGCCAGGGCCGGGTCAAGCAGACTACGGTGACAGAACGCACGGCCCAGGGAATCACGGTTATGCAATACGATAAGAGCGGACGGCTCACCTCTCTGGAAGTAGATGGGATGGAGCAGACCTTCATATACCAGGGCCAGGGAGAAAATGAGGAGCTTGTAACAACTATCTGTAATGAGATGGGAAAAGTAAGGGAATGGAAATATTTCAAGGCAGGAAGATTGGTCAAAGTTAAGCAACGGGATGGTTTGGAGACAAAGTACGGGTACAAAACGGACGAGACGGGAAAAGTCTTGGCTATAACCGTGCAGAAAACGGATGGTGATGGAGAAACCACTGTTCTGAAATATGACGGCAACGGCAAGTTGGTATCCTCCCTGAACAAGCATGCCAAGCAGGATAAGAAGATGTCCCAAGAGGGAACCCTGGCGGAGCAGATATTAACGTTTGAGTTAATCCAACAACGCTGTGATGATCAGCGTATGGATGGTAAGCGTATTGAAGAAAACATTTTGCCCCGCTTGGAAAAATAACGTTGCCGGATTAAAAGAACCCGTCTCTGGTAAGTATTATTCCGGAGGCGGGTTTGATCTTGAATCTTTTCGTAGTGGCGTTGTGTCCGGAGTCACTTGTTGAATGTTATGTGTTTATTCCGCTGTATTCAGTCGGGCAGCTGTCGAACGGCCGCGTGCTTTTGGAGGGCATGGCCGGGACCAAGAACAGGTTGGGAGACCTGACCACGTTTGGGCATCTGTGCCGGTTCCTGGGGGACCGGGCCAATATACGCCGGCTTCGGATACCGGCCGGGCCGCAGGAGGCGTAAAATGTCCAAGCCAATCATAACTGAGCCAAAAATCCTGGAAAAGTATTCATCAGCCTTTACCCTTTCCGATATGGAAGTCTTTCTTTTCCCGGAACTGATGTATGCTCTGGTCCTGGCCAACATCATGTCTCCCCGGATATGGGCCTGGCGGGAGGACCCGTGGTTTCGCGACATCCAGCAGGCGGGATTCAACCGGCAGCTCCAGCGCCTCAAACAGTATATCATGGAACACTACAGCTTTAACCTGGATCTGAAAACCTGGGGACTGACCACTAAGACGCGGGAACTGGCCCGCTTCCGGGAATTCGTGCCCCCGGAAATATTCTCCCGCTCCAACGCGTTGTTCGGTTATGAAGGCGACAAGCATTATTTTGACCAGGACATCCGCCGGCATTTTGGGCTGGACAAATACGAGGACGAGATCATACCCTACTGGAAGACGGAAACCGTGGAGGCCATGGACGCGTTCCGGCACAAGGCGGGTTATGACCAGGGTGCGGGCGAATGTGTTTCCCTGTCAGTGCTTTACGCCGCGGCATTGTATATTGTGCTGGGCATCTCTTTGGAAGACATTTTTCTCATGGCCACGCCGCTGCATAGTCAGAATTTCATCCTGCGGGGAGAGGGGGTTATTACCAACAACCGGCGGCTGGTGACGAGAACTATGTGGTACAACGGCAGCGAAATATCCACCAAGGCCCGCCGCGCTCTGGAGAAAGAACGCGTGACGATCGTGGCTCACATCTCCGGCTACAACCACATTGTGTACCCCCAAGCCACCATCGACTCCCAGGCCTACCAGCGTTTCACGCGGGAACTCCACCGTTTCCTGACCACCCCGGTCACGTTTGAGATTTTTGCCAGTTTTCTCCGCGTGCACTCGGAATTCCGGGAGTACTTCCAGTTTGAATACAAAGCCGAAGGTCATGTCTTTTATATTCCCGCGGAAAAACTGTATAAGTACGAGCACGGCAGTCATTACCGGATTGGCGGGAAAAACCGCTTCCGGCTTATGGCGGAAGTGGACACCGAGGAATATGGCCTGCAGCCCGATTCCGGCCGTTACATCCTGGACGTGATTGAGAGGAAACTCAACGGTGAGCCCCTGGTCTGCAAAACTGAAGATACCTTTTCGAAAATCAAGACCTGGCTCGCCGATATTCCGGAGATAGACCAATTCTGCGAGAAACTGCGGGCGTTTACCTGCGTGCAGCCCCGCTACCCTTCGGCGGAAAAAACTTACCAGAGCGGTCAGCACTTGGTTCTGCCGCCAGGTCTGCCCCGCGATGAGGTGATTGCCTACCTGCAGAAACAACGCGCGAGCAATCAAACCGCGGATCTGGCCTTTTACGCTAACCGGCAGTTGGATGAGCGAGGGTGGCTGCCGTTTTTGAATGCGTGCCTGGAACGTAATCCGGTCTCGCGGGAGCATTTCGCGAACGAGGAGATTCCGGCGGTGGTCCGAGCCCTGCGGGACTATCCCTCGGATTCTATTTACGACGGGCGGGGATTGGCCACGCCGGATGAAGTCGTTAATTACGGCCGGGGAGATGGGCTGGAAAAGGCGATTTGCCTGGCCAATATTGTTAAAAACCGGGAGTCCGGTCAGGCGTTGCATCTCGCGGTAAGTGGGAAAGAGGCCCGGTTGTACTGGGGCAGGGAGAACGTCGTCTTTCCGACTGTGAAACAATATGAACACAAGCAAAATCTGCTATAAATGCCGAAAGACTTGCGCCATCTCCAGCCCAAGCCTTATGTGAAGTTTTTAGAAGAAAATATATATTCAAATCGAATAGCTAATACTTTGAACATGCTGATTTCAAAGAGGTCCTAATATGGAAATGCAAATAAACCATATCATAATTCTGCTAATCACCGGCCTGGGGGCTGGTTTTGCGGGCGGGCTTTTAGGCGTAGGTGGATGCTTTATTATGGTGCCGATCCAGTTTTGGGTATTAACTTCGCTGGGCATTGATACTACCACTGCTATTAGAATTGCTTTTGGCACCGGCTTGGCCGTGGTTTTGCCTACGGCCATTAGCAGTGCCCTGGGACATCACCGGAAACAAGCGGTTTTATGGAAAGCCGGGGTTATCCTGGGCATGACCGGATTCATGGGAGCTTTTCTGGGAGGATTTATCGCCACCCATATTCCCGGCAATTTCCTGAAGGTTGGATTCGGGATGGCGATTTTAGCCGGCGCGCTCAGAATGTTGATGTCGAAACCATTTAAAGCAGATAGAGAACCGGTAGATAAGCCATTGATTTTTATGCTCTGGGGGTTTCCTCTGGGCATGGTATCCGGTATGATAGGGATAGGCGGTGGGGTATTAATGGTGCCGGTTATGGTTCATGCCCTGCGATTCAAAATACATCAGGCGGTGGGAACCTCCTCGGCCTTAATGATACTTACCTCCATCGGAGCAGTTATAGCTTATATGGTCAAGGGATGGCAGGTTTCCGGCTTGCCCGCCTATTCTTTAGGTTATGTTAATCTGGTGCAATGGGTTATATTGGCGGGAACCAGCGTGCCTATGGCGCAAGGAGGAGTGAAAGCCGCGCATAAGCTTCCGGCTAAATACTTAAAGTGGATATTTATAATTATCATGTTTTACATGGGTTTGAAAATGACAGGGTTTTTTAGTTTGCTTCATGTGCCGATATGATTTAGGATATAAGTTGCCCTAGGAAGGTATTGGGGAGGAAGATTTTTATCATGGTTGACTACAGCGCTTTATGGTGCTAAGATACCCGTTATAAATACCGGATATAAAGTATTCCGTACAACATGATGTTTGCGTAATTTGGAATTCCAGGCCGAGGGTTTTGAGTTTTCGGCGGAGATAACCGCCCGGCTGCTTAAAAAAGGGATTCTGATTCTGGAAGTGCCGATTGCCTTTGCTCCACGAACCTTTACCCAAGGAAAAAAATCTTGCTGGAAGGATGGAATCAGGGTAGTTAGAATGCTATTGAAAATGCGGTGGCAGTAACTCCAAGGTTATCCGGCGTCCACGAAAAAATGATTAGTGTCAGACTTTATACTTGTAATTCCCCACGGCTGGCTGCGGTGAGAATTCATTAAGCACGAAAGGAGGAAGACGATATAAATAAAATGCAGGCAATGGCGTATGCTGGGAAAATTTTAAGGAGGAATAACATACCGTGAAACGTAGCGCTAAACTTATCATTGGTCTATGTATTATTACTTTGTTTGGTCTTGCGCTTAACCTAAGGGCGGAAGATATCCAAGCTGTTGTTCAGCCGGCGGAAAAAACATCTGCTGACTTGTCTGGAGAAATTACTGAATTATCGCTTTTTACCATACCTTATGGTTTTGCCGCCAGCACCATAGATATTCATGTTTATCTTTCTATCCAATTTTGGAATTACGAATATCAGTCTTTGGGTAAGTACGCCGATCAGGGCCATACTTCCGCTGGTAAGAGTAATATTATTCCTTATAGCGGCTATATTAATCTGTCCTCTCAGCTACAAGAAGCTTTGAAAGTGGAAGCCGAATTTGAACTTTATAAAGGAGGAGACGCGGTAAAAGTTTGCAAATTGAGAGGTCTTTGGCAGCCCCATGAATATTTAGGTTTCGCCATAGGACGCGATTTTGGACTGGTTGGTATACAAGAGAGACTTTATTACCCTACTTCTAAATTTAAACTCTTCACTATACCGCCTTTCTTACATTGGAGTGTTATACGATATACCGGGTGGTGGGATACGGGACTATTTCTTTATTCGCAAGTACCTATGACATTATTCTCCCCGGCCGGAAAAATAATGTTGGATACTTCAGTCTGCAATGGGCCGGGGATCGATGCATCATTGGTCAAGAGCAACGCCGAGGGTTACATCTTTGAAAATTTTCATTCCAAGGCTCGTCAGAACTATGATAATAATTACGATAAACCCGTAACTCTTCGTCTTTCAATATCGCCCTGGCAGGATTTTGAATTTGGTGGTTCTTACTTGAATGCCAAATGGGATAGCGAAGATCGGTATTCGGCGCAATATATTTTCAGCCATTTCCTGCTGGATTGGAAGAATATCATATTAGTGGCTGAATATGGTCAGCTTAAATTTGATTCCCCTGATGATGGTGTGGTTACGCAATTTTCAGGATATATATCGGCAGGCTATAAACTTATAAAGGATATGAAATATATAAAATGTCTCCAGCCGGTAATTCGATATGAACATTTCGATTCCTGGAAGGAAGATCCCACTCGTAAAGGGTATCGCGAATCAATATCCGCGGGATTGTGGTATTCGCCATTCTCCGGCTGGGTTATAAAGGCCGCATATCAAGTTACTAAAGAACCTAAAGGGCCAGCACTGGCTAACAATGGATTTGCCGGAGAATGTGTATTTGAATTTTAAGCGCAGGGGAAACATTAATTATTTTAGGGAGAATGAAAAGAGAGTGGGATTTAGAACTGTTTTACTTTCGATTGTGCTAATAACCTGCCTGAAAGGGTCTGCCTTTGGCTACGAGAAGGGGATTGCGATAATCAGTCGCTCTTTGGCTCCCTACGAAGCTGCTTGGGAAGGATTTAAAAAATCCTTCCCCTTTGACATTGAGAAGGCCAATATGCAAGGCGATATGAATAAGGCCTATCAAATTATGCGGGAAATATCATCGGAAAATACCGATCTGGTAGTAACCATTGGAACCGAAGCGGCAGTGGCGGCTCAAAAGTATTTAAACGGTGTGCCTATTGTTTATACCATGGTGCTGCAAGAGCAGAAGTTCACTGATCAGCAAGTCATGGGCGTAATTATACAAGTAAAGATGAAAGAGCAAATGATTACAATCCGAAAGCTTTTTCCTGAAGTGCGCAAGATAGGAGTGATTTACCATCCTGTTTATTCGGCGGAAGCCATCAATCGGGCACGGCAGATGGTATTGCAATTCGGAGTAAGTATGATACCGATTGCGGTGGAAAATCAACAAGATATTCCAGCTGCTTTAACTAAATTAACCAGAGAGAGAATAGATATTATATGGTCTGTGATAGACCCCGTTGTGGCTCGACCAGCAGCTGTCAAATTGATTATTCTGCATTCGTTACAAGAAAAAATACCGTTCATTGGGCTGTCGCGATTTCATGTTCAAGCCGGAGCTTTGGCGGCTTTTTCAGTAGATTACCAAGACATAGGCGCACAGACGGCTGAACTTGCCATAAGACTACTTAAGTCCCAAGAGTCTAAGCTGGTGGAATTTCCGCGGTGCTTAGTAATGTTTGTGAATTCAAGGACTTTGGAGAAACTCGGAATAAAAGAATTTCCTCGCTTTCCCGGCTTACAAGTAATTCAAGATTAAAAAGTAAATTTATGCCCCTTTTTGAATTTCTTGTGTTTGCGCTGCCCTATGGCATAGGGCAGCGCGTAAAGCAGTCAAGGAGGCTTATCCTTACTTATAACTTGATTTCTATCATGGTTGACCATATTTCTTTAGGGTGCTAATATATCTTGAATTAGAGCCGGTTCAAATTGTTTGCGGCTAATTTCAAAAAAAGAGTCAAAGTTTGTCGTTTTATGGTCAATAGAATTTTAAAGATATAGTTAATAGTAACAAAGGGGATTTAGAGTCTTGAAAAAGAATAGCCCGAAGAAGAAGGCGTCTCTTACACGGGGCAAGCTTTTGCCGGCGGCTGGTCCGAAAGATCCGGAGATTACGCCTATGCTGGTAAAAGAGCATGGTTTAACGCCCCAAGAGTATAGCAGTATTAATAAGATCCTCGGACGCGTGCCTAATTACACCGAGTTGGGTGTTTTTTCCGTGATGTGGTCGGAACATTGTTCATATAAAAATTCCCGGCCAATACTCCAACAGTTACCCACACATGGTCCCCGGGTTATCCAAGGACCGGGCGAGAACGCGGGAGTAATGGATATTGGCGAAGGCCGGGCCGTATGCTTTAAGGTGGAATCGCATAATCATCCCAGCGCGATTGAGCCTTACCAGGGAGCGGCTACCGGGGTGGGCGGAATTCTGCGGGATATTTTTACCATGGGAGCCCGTCCCGTGGCCTGTCTTGATTCATTGCGATTTGGAAAACTCAATCACGTACGCGCCCGCCGTCATTTTACCGGGGTAGTGGCCGGGATAGCCGGTTATGGCAATTGCATCGGTGTGCCGACCATTGGCGGGGAAGTGATGTTTGATGATACTTACCTGGATAATTGCCTGGTAAACGTTATGGCCGTGGGATTCATGCGGCATAAGCATTTGGCCCTGGGCCGGGCGCGCGGGGTTGGCAACCGGGTTATATATATCGGCGCTACTACCGGAAGGGACGGGATTCATGGCGCTACGTTTGCGTCAGAGGAGTTATCTGAGGAAGCTGAGGAACGGCGAAGCGCGGTTCAAGTAGCGGATCCTTTTATGGAAAAACTGCTCTTGGAAGCTACCCTGGAATTGATCCGGGGCGAGCACCTGGTGGGTATCCAGGACATGGGAGCGGCTGGGTTAAGCTGCGCGACCAGCGAGATGGCGGCCCGGGGACATACTGGTATCGATATTGAGCTGGCGCGCGTACCCCAGAGGGAATCCGGGATGACGCCCTATGAAATTATGCTTTCCGAATCCCAGGAGCGCATGCTGCTGATCGCCAAGCAAGGGCACGAGACAGCGGTAAAGCGCATATTAAAAAAATGGCATCTCCATGCCGCGGATATTGGATGCGTTACCAAGGACGGCCTGGTAAGAGTGAGACATCATGGGAAAGTAGTGGCCGAGATGCCGGCCGGCGCTTTGGCGGATACCAACTTTCCGGGGTATCCCACTTACCATCGGCCGGCTCGGCGCCCGGCATATCTTGACAAGGTGAAAACATTTCCCCCAGAGTTTCAAGGCCGGGAATCTGACCCGGAAAATACGCTCTTGCAATTACTAGCGTCCCAAAATCTATGTTCCAAACGTTATATCTGGCAGCAATATGACCATATGGTCCGAACCAATACCCTGCTTATGCCGGGCGCGGGCGCCGCGGTTTTGCGGGTTAAGCATACTAAAAAAGCCGTGGCCGTGGCTATGGACGGGAACAACCGCTATACTTATCTGGATCCTCATCTGGGAGGACGTATTGCCGTGGCGGAAGCCGCTCGCAATGTGGCTCTCACCGGGGCGCTTCCTATCGGCGTGACCAACTGCCTGAATTTTGGCAATCCCATGGATCCCGAGATATTCTGGCAATTTAAGCAGGTGGTAAAAGGAATGGCCGAAGCCTGCCGAGCCTTGAACATTCCCGTGACCGGAGGAAACGTGAGTTTTTACAATGAAAGTCCGGCCGGGGCAGTGGATCCTACCCCGATTGTGGGAGTGGTGGGTTTGCTGGAAGATCAGGCTCTGATGGTTACTCCGTGGTTTAAATCCTTGGGTGATGTTATTGTCTTGCTGGGTAAAACCCATGATGAATTAGGCGGGTCATCCTGGCTCTATGAATTGCATGGAATCAAGGCGGGAAAACCTCCGGCCTTGAATCTTAAATATGAATCCGCGCTTCAGAAAGTTCTGGTCCAGGCCGCTGGTTTAGGTATTTTAAGGTCGGCGCAGGACTGTTCAGACGGAGGGATGGCCGTAGCCGCGGCGGAATGCACTTTTCTGGGCAGAACCGCCGGCCAGGGCTTAATGGGAGCGGAATTGAATTTGGGTACCGGACTTTCGGATACCAGCCTGCTTTTTTCGGAGAGCCAGTCCCGGGTACTGGCAAGTGTTTCACCCCCGAATTTTCTGCGTTTGGTTGATTTATGCCGGATGCGGAAAGTTAATCTAACCGAAGTGGGCCGGGTTGGCGGGAAATTTCTGCGTATCTATCATCATAGCCGGCCCCTGCTGGAACAAAAAATCTCGGATCTGTATTCCACCTGGAAAGGCGGATTAGAAGCCCATGTTTAAAGATAAACCCCGGGAGGCTTGCGGCGTAGCCGGGGTGTATGGTGCGGCCGAGTCTTCCAAGCTGGTTTATTTAATGCTTTACGCGATTCAGCATCGCGGTCAGGAAGGCGCCGGAATCGTAGTCGCAAACGGCTCCGGTTTTAATTCGGTCAGAGGTACCGGTCTGGTGGCGGATATTTTTAATGCGGATAATCTGTCAGCCATGACCGGCGCCTCAGCTATCGGCCATGTCCGGTATTCCACTACCGGGCCTTCGGTGGAGAAAAATGCCCAGCCGATTATGGTGGAGTATATCCGCGGAAATCTGGCTGTGGCGCATAACGGCAATCTGGTGAATGCCGATCAAATTCACGATGAACTGGAGGAGTGCGGGTCAATATTTCAAACCACGGCGGATACCGAGGTTCTCATCCATTTAATCGCCCGGAATACGGGAAGAGATTTTCTCGACGCCCTGACGACAAGTCTTAAAAAATTAAAAGGCGCCTATTCCATGGTGCTGTTGAATGACGAGTCCCTGATTGCGGCTCGCGATCCCCAGGGGTTTCGTCCGCTGGCGCTGGGCAAACTTCAGGACGCCTATGTAGTCGCTTCTGAAACCTGCGCTTTTGATCTTATCGGCGCCAAGTATATCCGGGATATCGAACCTGGAGAGATTGTGATCATTGATCGGCAGGGGCTGCGGTCCCGGCGCTTCGCGGAAAGAAACGCCAGCGAGGCACTGTGTATTTTTGAAAATATTTACTTTTCCCGCCCGGATTCGTGGATTTTCGGCCATTCCTGCTGGGAAACCCGGCGCCGGATGGGTATTATGCTGGCTCGGGAAAATAAGCATGCAGCGGATATAGTGGTTCCGGTTCCGGATTCCGGAGTATGCGCGGCTATCGGTTTTGCCGAGGAGGTCCGGCTTCCTTTTGCTATGGCCCTGATCCGCAACCATTATGTAGGCCGAACCTTTATTGAGCCTTCCCAGTCTATTCGGGATTTCGGTGTGAAGCTGAAATTCAATTGTGTCCGGGAAGCGGTAAAGGGAAAACGAGTCATAGTAGTGGATGATTCCCTGGTCCGGGGCACTACTTCCCGAAAAATTGTCAAGATGATCCAGCAGGCCGGAGCCAGGGAAATTCATATGCGCTTAAGCTCGCCGCCGGTAAAATATCCCTGCTTCTACGGAATGGATTTTCCCACCCGCCGGGAGTTAATTGCGGCCAGCCACGATCTCGGACAGATCGCCGAATTTTTGCAAGTGGACAGCGTGGCCTACCTTTCACACGAGGGCATGCTGAAGGCCGTGCAGAATCAAGACCGGAATTTCTGCCAGGCTTGCTTCAATGGAGATTATCCCGTGGATTTTAAAAAACGGCGGGAGATAAGCGGACAGGATGTAAAAGAGAAGCAAATTAGCAGAAAACGTATCAGCCAATTATAAAAAATAGGGGAGGGCCGGAAGTGAATAAAAATATCTCTCAGGATGCGTATGCCGCGGCTGGGGTGGACATTAAGGCCGGCCAGGAAGCTGTGCGCCGGATGCGGAGCCATGTTCGTACCGCGCGAACCAAGGGCGTACTGGGAGACCTGGGGGCCTTTGGAGGTCTTTTTCGACTGCCTTCGGGATATAGCCAGCCGGTATTGGTAAGTTCAACGGACGGTGTTGGCACTAAGGTCAGGCTGGCCGTCGGGATGGGCAGCTATGACACGGTTGGACAAGATCTGGTAAATCACAGCGTGAATGATATTCTGGTACAGGGGGCGTGCCCGCTTTTTTTCATGGACTATTTTGCCACCGGGAAATTGAATCCCCTGGTAGCCGAGCTAATCGTCAAGGGATTAGCCAAGGCCTGCCGGGAAAATCAGTGCGCGCTCTTAGGCGGAGAAACTGCCGAGATGCCCGGAGTTTACCACGGCGAGGATTTCGATCTGGCCGGCACTATAGTTGGTATCGTTGAAAAAAAATTAGTGATCGACGGTCAACGCATACGGCCCGGAGACGTGCTGCTGGGCCTGCCTTCCAGCGGACTGCATACTAACGGGTATTCTCTGGTCCGCCGGATTCTATTCCAGCAAATGGGGTTTAACCTACAGACCTTTATCCCGGAGCTTTCGCTGGCTCTGGGAGATGAACTCATGAAAGTGCATCGTTCCTATCTGTCCGTGGTGCAAGCCCTGCTGAAGAAAATCCGGATAAAGGGGCTGGCACATCTCACCGGCGGCGGCTGGCTGGAAAATATTCCGCGGATTCTCCCGTCTGCTTGCCAGGCGCTGATTGAGAAAGACAGCTGGCCAGTACTTCCGGTCTTTAAATATCTGCAAGATGCCGGACGGTTGGATGAAGCTGTCATGTACCGGACTTTTAATATGGGCATCGGCATGGTGATGGTGGTTGCCCGCTCAGAAGTGGATCAAGTCATACAAATAGTAAAAACCCTGCGTGAGCCGGTTTATCAGGTGGGGGAGATTGTGAAAGGACCTAAGGGAGTCCACCTGGTGTAATCTGCGGCTTGTGACCAGTAAGAGAAACTCTGGTGGATTTTTATTTAGAAGCGGGGCAGTTCAAAGCAACAGCGGATTCCTGGAAGAAATACTTTTACCGTTTTACCTATGCCCTAAGAAAAAAACACTAGTCTGCCGGACTTTAATCTTTCTCCCCCTTTTGTAAAGGGGGCAGGGGGATTTAATCAATAAAATGCCCACTTTTATATAAAAAAACCCCTTCAATCCTCCTTTTTAAAAGGGGGAAGAATGCTTAAAACCTGCTTTTGTGCCTAAGTCCGACAGGCTCATAGTTGTAACAAGCGCTGTACTTCAGAGTAATGTTGGCCTGTCATGCTACTCACCGGAATGGAGCCGCTAATGAAACTAAATAAAAAAGAGTACGCCCTCCATAAACTCAACCAATTTCGTGACATCATTGGTCAAGATTTCCGGGATTTAAATGTTCAACGTATTTATTCGGAAACGATCAAATCCCTCACTGTTATTCCTAAAGCTGAGACCAAATTCCTAGTTGAAATACTGGAATTGGAATATGACAAGGTGAAAAAAGGGGAGGGTAGTATTTTGGTCTGTGGCCCAATTTGCAATGCACTTGCCGAATACAAAGAAGGCAAAGCAGCGCCAATCATTAGCCGTATGCTTATTGACCCGGTTTCAGAACCAATTAGAGAGGATTTAGCAGAAATTCTTGGTGAGTTGGGAGAACAACTTGCGCAACCATTTCTGATACAAGTATTTTCTGATCGAATAGCGGAAATTCGCGCCAAAGCGGCAAGGTCGTTAGGCCAAGTAGGAAATAAAAAGGCTATTCAGCCTTTAATAGATCTTCTTGAAGATGAATCTGAGGTTGTAAGAGATCATGCCATTAATGCCCTCGTTGAGCTAAAAGCAGTAGAAGCTTTACCTTCGCTGAAGAGAATTTTAGAGAATGATGAAGACGCTTATGTCCGAGCAGAAGCAAAAGCAGCTATCAGTGAGCTTAAAGGCAATAAATAAGGCTATAAATCAAAGCCAACCTGCGGTTAAACCCGGCCTACGTGTTAAAGGAATCCCTCCGCCACTTGGTAAGGGAAAGGGTTTTTATAAAATCCATTAAAATGGCACGCGAATAATGGGCGCTTCTTACTCCGGCGTGGCTGGGGATTCCAAAGCCAGCGGGGTATATCCACAATTTAGACTGGAAAGAAAATACAAAGAAAAACTTCTAAAGAAAACCGACACGGGTAAACTCACCATGGCCAAAATAAGAAATGCCATTAAAACAAAGGGTATTCCTGCTAACCCGGCTAAAATAAAGAAAACAACTTTAAGTTTGAGTAATACAAAAAAGATTAAAAATGGTATTCCAAAAAGAATCGCGGCTATCAAAAGAAGCGTTATAAGCATGGCAATACCCACAATAAATAGGGCGATAGTTCCCGCAATTCCTAAGCCGATAAAAAGCAGAATGCAAAGAATGAAGTCCTTTATATTACCCTTGAAAATAGCCCAGAACTTTACCCCGGCTGCTGGAAACTTATCCTGGTCGATCGCCATAATAGGAACTACAAAGTGCTCGACGAAAAAATTAAAAATACCGAGCAGAACAAGAGACGCAATAAGTATCAGGGCGGGCATTAGCCACATATTAAATACGGACGAAATAGACCAGTTAAAGCCCTCTTCAAAAACTCCGCTGGATAGAGCTGATAAATATCCCCAACTAAGAGATATTCCCAGGGTTAAAACGCCTAGTCCTATAATTATCAAAAAAAGTTTGAAAAGTGAATTTCCCAGAACTTTAAAGCGTCCAAAAGGCTCTACAATAATGGCCGCATTATTAACAATTGCATTGTACCAGATGAAGAGAAATCTTGCTCTTAACCAAGTAATCAATATAATCAACGGTATAACCAGCAGGATTCCGGCTGCGACTAACCATGCCCAATAACTAATCACTTTTGATTCCGCAATCGCTTCCACAGCTTCAGAAAATATTTCTGCTTTAGAAGCTACCGCTTCTTTCTCTGCCAGCTTACTCTCGGGAGGTTTAGTGACTGCATCTCCTGAAACCGTATCTTCCTGGATCGTCGATTTTCCGCTGTTCACTCCTGGATAGTTACTCCCGCCGTTAAAGTTAAACAAACTACCGGCCAGAAAAGCTATGAAAAGCAGAATAATCCATTTTTTCACAGAGAAGGGTTGGAATAAAATAAGCCCGGTGCGATTAAAACTTTTAGCAATAATATCCACCATTTTAACCGAACGCATAAAAATACTCCTTGGGTTTTATTTGCTTCGCGCTTAGCAATTGCTTAAATCAGTCTAATACATTTTTATCTCATGGTCTACAATGATTCTTCTCTGCTTTACAATAAACGGGTACTGGTTGGGTAGTCTTCTTTATTGAAAAACGGCTTTTGACGAAACCTCTCTTTATGGGCTGGAGAGCATCTTTTCCTTGATACGCGCCAATTCCGGCGAGAGTCCCAGCCAATAAATTTCGGGATTTCGCAGGCGCAGGTATTCTTCCGGAAATTCCGCCAGTTTTTGCCGGGCGTAATTGCGGATCTCCAATAGCGCGGGGCGGGAGGGCTTATTTTCTCCCGGCCGGATCACAGGCTGCAGTAAATCCTCTACGTAAGCCACTCCGGTAATAGTGCGCTTCTGATGCAAATATTGGCGGTCTACTGCCAATATTTCAGGGCCTTGCGGCAGAGGTTCTTCCTCGGAAATTATAATATCCCCCAAGGGTTGATGCTTTTCATTATAACAGCGTAAGGGACGTTTCAGCCCCGGATCAGTGGTTTTTTCGGGATTTCCGGTCAGCTTGATGCGGGGACTCCAGGAACCGTTTTTTTCAATCGCCACTAGTTTATACACGCCGTCCAGGGCGGGGTGATCCTTGGAAGTAATGAGGTGGGTGCCCACGGCCCACATGTTGATTTTAGCGCCCTGGCGCTTTAAATCCGCGATTAGGTCCTCATCCAGGTCATTAGTGCCGATAATGGTTACTTGCGGCATTCCAGCCTCTGAGAATTTCCCATGAGCGGCTTTAGAGAGTTTGGCCAGGTCTCCGGAGTCGATACGGATGGCCGGTGGAATATGCGGCCGGGTCTTGAATACTTCTATGGCATTGGGCACTCCACTGCGCATGGTGTCATAGGTATCAACCAGCAGGGCGCATCCGCGGGGAAAAGTATTGGCAAAGGCTTCAAAAGAGGTCTTCTCATCGGGGAAGCTCATGACCCAGGAATGGGCATGCGTGCCACGGACCGGAATATTAAAGAACCGTCCGGCCAGGACATTACTGGTAGCCACGGCTCCGCCGATATAAGCTGCCCGGCTGCCGGTCAGCCCGCCGTCCGGTCCCTGGGCCCGGCGCAGGCCGAATTCGAGAACCGGGTCGCCTTGGGCGGCCTGGCAGATGCGGGCGGTCTTGGTCGCGATGAGGGATTGGTAATTCAAAGCATTGAGCAGAAAGGTTTCCACTAATTGTGCGTGCCCCAGCGGACCGGTAACCCGGATAATGGATTCATGGGGAAAAACCGGTGTTCCCTCGGGCAAGGCCAGGATTTCCAACGCGGGCTGGAACTTGGCCAGGTAGTCCAGGGTGGCCTGGTCAAAGACCCGGAGACTTTCCAGGTATTCCAGATCCGGGGGTGAAAAACGAAAATTTTCCAGGTAATCCATGAATTGCTCCAGTCCGGCGGTCAGTACAAAACCGGTATTCGGAGGGAGGGTGCGGAAGAAATATTCAAAAGAGACCCGGCGTTCGGCTAAACCGTGTTTTAAATAACCGGCCAGCATGGTCAACTGGTAGAAATCAGTCATCAAGGCCATGCCTTGCCGGTGCAGCCAGAACTCCGAATGGGAAGAAACAGACATGATTAAATCAGTTCCCAACCGGCAATGATATTTACACCAGCCGACTGCATAGCCTGAATGGCTTTTTCTTCGCTGCCAGGAGGTATATTAATCCCGCGTACCGCATCCTGAATAAGCCAGACCTTGAATCCGGAACGCAGCGCATCCAGGGCAGTGGCTTTTACGCAGTACTCCATGGCAACTCCGGTCACGAAAACCCGCTGAATATTACGCTGCTTCAGCCACGGGGTCAGATCCGTATTCTGAAATCCGGAGTAAGCCTCCTTATCCGGAGCCTCGGCCTTGCTGACGAGCTTGTCAACGGAACTGCTTTGCAGATCCGGGTGAAATTCCGCGCCCCGGGTTCCCTGTACGCAATGCGCCGGCCAGGAACCATCCTTAAAGGCTGGGGAGGCGGAAAAACTGATATGATCAGCAGGGTGCCAATCCCGCGTAAAGACGCGGGTTGAAAAACCGGTCAGCAGACGATTGATCAGGGGGATAATCTCATCCCCTCCGGAAACCGCGAGCGTGCCGCCGGGCATGAAATCATTCTGCATATCCACGACCAGCAAAGCGTCGGCGGGAGTAATAGTGAGCGGCATGGCTGGAACCTCCTTTGGGGACTGTTTCCAATAAACTTTTTCTTTTAACAATGTCATTCCGAGCGAAGCGAGGAATGACAAAAAAAGAGAATTCCTTAAAAAACGGCTTTTGGTGACACTCCCTCTGGTTATAGATTGCTTCCTTTACAGGGTGTATGTATTTTCCGCTTTTTGTAAATGAAAGTCAAGCCGGGATGACAGACAGGAATTTGCTTTTTAGCTCATCAGTGCTCGAATGTCAAAATGTTACGAATATTTCTCTTAAACCATGTCCTCCTTTCCGCATGAAAGTCCCTATGTATTTCAATATATTAAAAATTATCCGAATGAAAATTCCTTGTAAACTGTCTAAAGGATTAAAGCAGAACGACCTTATTCTGCCCTTTAACTCCAATAGAAAACAAGAAAGGAACTGTTCAATGATCAAATCCACTAAAAAATCAATGGGTTCAGATTACGTATCCCTTTCCAAGGGAATAATTAAATTGATCGAAAGCGCCCGCCATAGAACGGCCAGGTCGATCAATTCAATT
>DAOVYW010000093.1 GCA_030635415.1 Candidatus Firestoneibacteriota bacterium | reverse complement strand
TGATCCGAATAAAAGGTTCCTGATTATATTGATTCCGGAATAATTCAATCAGGTCCTCGGTTTCAACTTGACGGTTAAGCCTGGCATAGACCGTGGAAAGAATCCCCCGGCGGGCCGGCACCATCTGAGGAGATAGCGTAACCCGGACTTCCTGTCCACTGGCCCGGCTCAAAGCCTGCTCTATCTCCGGTGTATGTTGATGGACACCGGCGATTTTGTAAGGCATTACGTTCTCTGAGACCCGGGTAAACATGGTTTCCGATCCGGCTTTGCGGCCCGCGCCGCTAAGACCGGACTTGGCATCAATTATCAGGGACCGGCTCTCCACCCACCCTGATTTCAGCAAAGGATATAAGGCCAGCACGGCTGAAGTAACATAGCAGCCGGGATTAGCGATCAGGTCCGCATCTTTGATCTCTTTCCTGAACAACTCCGGCAAGCCGTAGACCGCCCGGGCGGCTATTTCCGGGGCAATATGTTTTCGCTGGTACCAATTTTCATACACCGAGGTATCCGGAAACCGGAAATCCCCGGAAAGATCTATAACCTTCACACCGGCCTTCAGCAGGCCGGGAGCCAGGGACATGGACTCTCCATGCGGCACTGCCAGGAAAACCAGGTCCACGTTTTTTGAGTTAAGTTCGGCTTGCTCCAGCTTGGTAAGCTCCCTGTCTCCGGCTGCCCCCAGGGAAGGATAAATTTCTGCCAGACATCTTCCCGCATAGGTTTCCGAGGTCAGGACCGTTACTTCAGCCTTCGGATGTTGAGTTAATAAACGCACCAGTTCCGCTCCGGTATATCCGCTGGCGCCTACAATTCCAATCTTAAGCATGGCTTTCTCCTTAACTGAATAGAGCGGGCACACCCGCTACTTTGCAAATCGTGTTATTGTAAGCAATAATGGTCTGAAAGTCTAGGAGGAAAGCGGCAGGACCCGCACTGCATGTCTGAGCGAAGTTATAGAATATCACAACCCGGGGCATTCATTGCCATCCAGTGTTATCCCTGGGTAACCCGGCTTGTAGGGGCGTTTAATTAAACGCCCCTACTTCAAGCTACTCAACACCGTCCGGCAGCTGACAAGGATGTGTTTTTTTAACGTAGGGGCCGGCTGCTTTATCCTGCGCTTGCCGAAGGGCATGCGGGTCCTGGGATGCAAAATCACGCGAAATCACCAACGGGCGGACATGGAAGTCCTCCCCTACTTACCTATTTTCTTAGCGTAAGTAACTTTGAATTTCTGTTTCAGAGTCTTAATCCAATTCTGATAACGCTGCTCCGCGCTCTCGGCCATTAGTTTCTGGCGAATACGTCCGCGGATTTCTTCAAAAGGAACAACTCCTCCGGCTTGCCGGTCTTCCAGACGCACAATAAAATATCCACGCGCCGTATCAATAACTTCCGAAACATCATTAACCTGGAGCTGCTTAAAAACCACCCGGTCGAATTCCGGCAATCCGGTATCACCCTCTTCGATCCAACCCAGCTCTCCGCCCTTCTTGGCTGTCGCTTGATGTTCGGAATATGACCGGGCTACGGCACCAAAATCCCGTCCCTGCTTAATCTCGCCCCAAGCCCGTTTAATTTTAGCCCTGGCCTGCTCATCCTGCTGTTTATAGGCTGCCGAATTCCGTTTTAAATCAGGGTGCGCAACGTAAATCTGGCTTAAATTCGCCCGGCTTAAACGCTGAAACTCATCGGGATTACGGGTATAATACTGTTTAAGCTCTTTATCTGCTATATCGGTACCGGTCTTGAATTCCTGAAGTTTCATCTGTATGAGCCTCTGGCGCAGCAAATTTTCGCGAACTATTTGTTCCCGCTGCTTGCGAAGTTCATTCCGGGTCAGGTGTTCCCGGGACAACTGCTTTTCAAATTCTCGCGACGAAGAAAACTGCGCCCGCAATGATTCAATCTCCTTCTCGGCCTGCTCTTCGACCATGGTATCCCGGATTTCCACCTCCTGTAGATAGGCTTCCAGCAGCAGCAACTTGCTCTCCACCAGCCGCTTAATATGCTGCTCCCGGGTCTGGCGCATTTTCTTTTCCAGTTCTGTTCCCCGCAGTTCGCTGGCGAAATGCTTTCGCAACTGCCGGAGCGGTTCCTCAATATCCAGGGTGGTAATAATTTCATTACCCACCTTGATTTCTATCCCGCCCCAAATCATAGCCGCGCCGGACGGCTCTATTTTAGCCTGAGTCTTCGGTCCGGTTTCCGATGCTTCCGGCACCGCGCCGGTTATGACCGGACCATTTAAAATCACCAGCAACCCGCTTAAAAGCCCTAAACTATATCTTGGATATCGGTTTTTCATTTTACACCTCTAATATTCTCGATTGAGATTTTCGCCCGCGCCCGCAAATCTTCCATCCAAATCTGGAAAGCCCGTTCAATTTTAATTATCATTAAATTTTCGGCAATTTGGTCTCTGGCCTGCGCCAGAGATATCTTCCCCCCTTTTTTTCGCGCTTCCAGCAAAAAAAGATGGTACCCGTACTCCGTAGCCACCGGTTTACTGATTTCTCCCACTTTCATTTTAAACAGCACTCGGGAAAAAAACTGGGGCAAATCGGATTTTCCCACCCACCCTAAATCTCCCCCTTGGTCTTTCTCCGGCCCCAGGGAATATTCGGCCGCTAAATTTTTAAAATCCGCGCCCTCGTCAAGTTTGTTGCTTAAGGTCTCAGCCTGGGCCAGCGTTTCCACCACGATCTGACGTGCATGTACTTGCCGCTGCCGGTGAAATTCCAGAAGATGAGTCCAGTAATATTCTTCCACTTCGTCCTGACTTACCTGTACCTGATTCTCCACCGCCTGCTCAATAACTCTCTCAATTAAAATCCGCCGGCGTATAATTTCCCGCCAGGCGGAAGCCGATATCTGGTGTTCCCGAAGAATACTATTAACTTCCGGGGATGAGTAGTTTTCCCAAAAGGACTTCAGATAATTTTCTACGGCTTCCTTGGACACCACCAGGTTAAGCCGGCCGGCCTCATTAAGAATTAATCTGTCATTGATCAGCCGGTTAAGCACGTCCTCGCGGGTAATATCCGAAAGACCGGCATTCTTACTCACTTTGAGAAAGAGGATTTCCCGTTTCAACTCCGCCTCTGAAATTGCAATACCGTCCACTTGCGCCAGGACCCGCGGCTGGTATAAATGCATCAGGAGTATTTTAGAAAAATACCCCAAGGCAAATAAACCCAGACCGACGGCAAGAACTCCTGCCAGTATCAGTATTCGCCGCATGGCGGACGCCTTTCCGGCCGGCCATCAGCATAGCCGGGGTTAATTTCAAGGATTATCATCGATAACCGCATCTTTCTCGTCCCCGAATATTTTACGGAAAAGCAATTCCTGAATTGTAACCTTACTTTTCTTTTCCAGTTGCTTGAGTAATTCTTCCTCTACCAATATGGCCTGAATCTGCCGCTGGACTTTTTCGAGCTTCGGCACTTGTACCGCCGGATTAATTATTTTCATCTTGCGGGCATAATCCTGGTAATAGGCTTCAATTTCCGTGTCCGCAATCCGGACTCCTTTGAGTCCCTCCTTTTTCAGCCGGCTGTTTAGCTCATCCAGCATTACATTTTCATAAACCTGCCGGTCAATGACTTTCATACGGACCTTCAGGTCCTCGATATCCTGCTTTAATTTTCGTCGATTTTCGGCTTTCAGTTCCTTGATTTCTTTTTTCGTTTCCGGACTCCGGTGATAATCCCGCCGCTCGGCCTCCTGTACTAAAAGATTCTTCTTTATTAAATTATCCAATATTTTACGTTTACCTTTATAAGACCCCGTTAGAATCTTATAGTTTTCCGGAAGATTGGAAAGAGCGATTTTAAAATCCTGCGTAGTAATCTTCAGATCACCGACTTTGGCCAGAACCTTAACGTCCCGGCCGCCGCATCCCCCGACCAGTATCAGCATTATTAAACAACCTAAAATAATCCCCGTAGTTGCACCCGACTTTTGCATTCCTAAACCTCCCGTCTAATCCAAAACTTTTGCACACCTTGATAGGCAATGGAAATGGAAATAATGTTTTATAACATACTTAAAATATATGAAGCAAGGATTATTTGCAGACCCACGAAGCTTCTCAGGCCTGCACCGGCGCCATAATCATGCCGGGCAGGTTGGAAATTTCTGCTTTGCGCAAATAAAAAAAAAGAACGGCCTTTAAAAAAGACCGTTCTTAAATTTATTTTTCAGCCAGCGAACCCATCAGGTTCAAAAACTGGATTTACTCTGCTTTTTTTACGTTGGCAGCCTGAGGTCCTTTGGGGCTATCTACAATATCAAATTCAACTTTATCCCCCTCTGTTAAATTACGGTAGCCATCACCCTGGATAGCGGAAAAATGAACAAACACATCTTTACCACCCTCCTGTTCCAAAAAACCAAACCCTTTAGAATTGTTAAACCACTTTACTTTTCCCTGCACTGACATGAATGCTCATTCTCCTCTCAAAAAAATATTTTAGAATCCTTAAAAAAAAGATCCTTTTTTATAATTTATCATTATGCAGCCGGCCTGTCAAGTTCTTTTGGATGTCCCGTCGTAACAATTCGGTCGCGAGTTGCGCCCGGCCCGGACACGACTGCTGCTGGGCAGGCGTAGCCGGGGACGGGATTCGGGATTATCCGATCATCTGATACTTTTATAATAATTTATCAGGCCGTTGGTGGAGACATCGTGGGAAGAAACCTGCTCCCTGTTCTTTAGTTCGGCGCCTATCGTCCGGGCGAGACTCTTCCCCAGTTCCACGCCCATCTGATCAAAAGAGTTGATATCCCAGATAACTCCCTGGACAAATATTTTATGCTCATAAAGCGCGATCAAAGTGCCCAGGGTTTCCGGCTTCAGTTCCTGAAATATAATAGAATTGGAGGGACGATTGCCGGGAAAGGTTTTAGCGGGCACCAGCTTTTCCAACCTATCTCCGGTGATTCCTGAAGCTTCAAGTTCTTGCCGTACTTCCGCCTCGTTTTTCCCTTGCATTAAGGCCTCAGTTTGAGCGAAAAAATTGGAAAGCAGAATAATGTGATGATCGCCCTGGGGATTGAGAGTTTTAGCGGGCGCCAGGAAATCACAAGGTATTAATTTTGTTCCCTGGTGGAGGAGTTGAAAAAACGCATGCTGTCCATTGGTTCCGGGCTCTCCCCAAATCACCGGGCCGGTGGAATAGTCTACCGCTTGACCGCTGCGTGTCACCCGTTTTCCATTGCTCTCCATATCCCCCTGCTGAAAATAAGCCGGAAAGCGGCTGAGGTATTGATCATACGGCAATATGGCATGGGTCTGGGCATTAAAAAAGTTATTGTACCATACCCCGATTAGAGCCATTATCACCGGGATATTTTCCGCCCCCGGAGCCTTCCGGAAATGCTCGTCTGCTTTGTGTGCTCCGGCTAAAAGCTCTTCAAACCGGTCCATACCGACTGCCAAGGCAATGGCCAGCCCGATGGCGGACCACAGGGAATAGCGTCCGCCGACCCAATCCCAAAATCCGAACATATTCTCCGTATCAATTCCGAATTCAGCTACCGCCGCTCGGTTAGTGGACATAGCCGCGAAATGCCTGGCAATGGCGGATTCATCCCGGGCAGCCGATAAAAACCATTTCCGGGCGGAATGGGCATTCGCCATGGTTTCCTGCGTGGTAAAAGTTTTAGAGGCCACCAAAAACAGGGTGGTTTCCGGGGAAACCCGCTTTAAGACCTCGGCAATATGCGTTCCGTCCACATTCGATACAAAATGGGAATTTAATCCCGGCTGGGTGTAATGCGCCAGAGCCGAAACTACCATCTGCGGGCCCAAATCCGATCCGCCAATCCCGATATTCACTACATCCGTTATCGGACGGCCGGTATATCCCCGCCACTGGCCCGAACGAACCGTCTCGCTGAATTTCCGCATTTTTTCCAGCACCTGATTAATTTCCAACATAACGTCCCGGCCATCTACCATAATCGGGCGGTTGGAGCGGTTGCGCAAAGCCGTATGCAGCACGGCCCGTTCCTCGGTATTATTAATCTTTTGCCCCGAAAACATAGCCTGGATTTTCTCCACCAATCCGGCTTGACGCGCTAATTCCAGGAGCAAGTCCAGGGTTTTTTGCGTAATCCGGTTTTTGGAATAATCAAATAAAATATCATCCAGTTTCAACGAAAAACGTTCAAAACGCCGGGGATCATCCCGGAACATATCGCGCATCTGCAAACCCGCGATCTCCGGGTAATGAGCTTGCAATGCCTTCCAGCTATCTGAATTAGTAAGAGCAGTCATCATTTTTCCTCGTTTCTTTCTGCTAGGAGAATATATTCTTATCCCAGCCAAGTTTGCTTAAGTTATCCCCACGAATAAGCCAGCAATAATTTATGCGGGATATTCTCGCCCTTCTTGCCAAGAAAAGCAAGAAAAGTTTATCAAGGAGAAAGTGCCGGGTTCCCCTTCTTTCTCGGCAGGACAGGTGTCTCGCCAGTGCCCATCAAAGCAGGGGTAACCTATCAGTTACGGTACTAAAATCGCATTGTGATAACGTATGCGTTGAGAATAGAAAATCGAAAATTGACCGCATTTGAATATTATTATCTAGTTTTAATGGTCAAATTCTTTGTAACCTATCAGTCAT
This sequence comes from Candidatus Firestoneibacteriota bacterium, assembly GCA_030635415.1. Classification (GTDB taxonomy): domain Bacteria; phylum Oederibacteriota; class JAAXVQ01; order JAAXVQ01; family JAUVAV01; genus JAUVAV01. The sequence goes on along the minus strand of DAOVYW010000093.1, from coordinate 2,087 downwards.
GTTAGTATCATGACTGATAGGTTACAAGCAGGGGGTTTATTGACTTTATAAATAATCAATGATAAATTTTAAATAGGGCAAATTATGATTTATATGGGTATTTATTGGTTTGCAATGTTTGCGCCCTTTTTAAAATCCGGCCAGCAGTTGTAGGGGTATTTAATTAAATGCCCCGCCTTGAAAGACTATGAATTCGCGGCTCACGTATGAAAAATCCAAATAAGGAGATGAGGTCCCTATGCCAAGCCAATACCATCAAATCCGCTTCCTGGGCCTGATCCTCCTTTTCCACTTTATGTTTTTTGCACCCCCGGCTTCCACCTATGCCGCCAGTATGGATCTGATATCCCCCAACGCGGACAAGCGCATTGACCGAACGAAGGCCCCTGTGCATCGTCCGGTTTATCGTACCAAGACGCTTAGATCCGTTGTTAGTAATCCTCCCCGGCCGGGTAAAAAAAACTATAGAATAGAAAAATTCAACCGGCTTTTTGAAAACCTTGCGTCACCCTTTCCCCCGGATCTTATCAAGGCAATTGCCTGGAACGAGAGCCGCTGGCACCATTTCCGCAAGGACGGAAGCATTGTGGCCTGTCCCAATTATAAAAAAGATGCCGCTGGCAGACCCCGCCTAGACCGCTATACTAGCAAACCGCTGATAGATTCAGTGGATTGGGGAATTATGCAGATAAATGACAAATACAGCACTTTGAACATGAAAGTTTGGAATTTCAGCCGGATTAAAAACGATCCCCGTTATAATATCCAGGCGGGGATCACCGTTCTGCAAAACAAACTCAAACTCGTCCGGAGAATGAAGAAATTAAAAAACTGGAAAAAAATCGAGGCTTACTACAACTTAAAAGGGTACCCCGACCTGGTAATTGCCGTCAAAGCTTATAATGGATTACAGTATTCCCCCATCTACATTAATCGGCTTATAAAAACCTTGAATAAAAAACCATGGCTTCGCGCCGGTGCCGGCGCCGCCGGCACCGCCACCAGAACAGCGGATTATACTTTACCCTTCCATCGAAAAAACATCGTGTTCCATAAAAAACCCAAGGTTACAACCGCCAAACTTACCGGCCTGCCTAAACCGCCGAAACTTCCCATGTCAATATTTTTATATATGGTGCGGGACAAGCCCCCCCTCTCGCATTATTTTGATAAAAACCTAGGAGATGTAGACCCGTTGTTGCATTAAAACTAAATAATTAGGAGATTGGTGTTATGAAAAAGACAATTGTAGCTGTAATGACCTTCTTGGTTTTAAGCTGGATTTCAATCTATTTCGGAAATGATATTATTATTTTATTTGAAAATGAGAAGCCCAGTAAAAGCATTGGTATAACCAGCAGCGGGAGCCTGCTTAATGGCAAAAGAATTCCAAGCCGCGGGGATAATTTCAAAGCGTATTCTTATACCGGCGCATTGTTAGGCAGAAATTCAGTTTGCGATAAACTTCGAAAAACAATTTTAGATACTTACCGTATAATGAATAATAAATTCCCTGAAAAAAAGTTTGTTTATGGCGAGACCGGCTGGCCAAGGGGAGGTAAATTTTGGCCTCATAAAACCCATCAAAATGGCTTATGCGTAGATTTTATGGTTCCGATTTTTGACATCAATGGCAAATCAAAATATTTACCGGGATCATTATTTAATCGCTTTGGTTATGGGATGGAATTTGACTCGCAAGGAATGACTGCCAAGAAGAAGGTTAAAATAGATTTCGAAATAATGGCGGCGCATCTTTATGAATTACACACAACGGCGAAAGGTAATGGAATTTATATCCACCGGGTCATTTTTGATCCCGGATTGCAATCCGTTCTCTTGGCTACGGAATCTGGAAGAAAAATAAAAAAGCTAATCACATTTTCTAAAAGAAAATCATGGATTCGCCATGATGAGCATTATCATGTTGACTTTCGTTTAGAAAAATAAACGCATCGCATGCCGAAAAAAAGATAAAGCCATGGGGACAAAGTTAAGGTATTTATTTATAGTTTTATAGTTTAAAAGTCAACACCCCGAAGGGGTGAAACATACCAGCCCAGGGCATCGCCCTGGGTGACCAGCAG
>DAOVYW010000176.1 GCA_030635415.1 Candidatus Firestoneibacteriota bacterium | reverse complement strand
GTAGAATCATAGTATGTGGTAAAGGATATTTTGCTATGGTCTCCATTTTCAAGCGGAATATACAGAAAATTCCAGTAAAAATAGTTGATATTCTTTTCATTTTTATATATGTCGACATCATAAGTGAAAGTCTCTATTTTAGCATAATCACCATTGGGAGCTGTTTTATCATAAATGTAGCGAGTCGGCAAAGAACCAAAAGGGCCCCATCCTCCTTGTTCGTCCCCGTAAAAACCTGTGAAAGGGGCCCAGGCATAAGGGAACAATGTCACTTCAGGTTCAAAACCATTAGGACTGGTCCCCAGCCCCGGTAACCAGCTCTGCGTAAGGACGTCAAGACAGGCCTCTAACAGATAGGAGCCCAGACCACAGCGAAAAGTGATTATGTAAAAAAGCCGGGATTGGATAATACGCTCAACAGTTATTCTAACTTGCGGATCAATGACATATAAATCAAGCACATTAGTAATTAACTTTTTGACACTCCCAAAATTGAATTTTATTAACTTTGTGTAAAAGCTTGCGCACGAAAAGGAATTTTTTTTTCTTTTAGAACGAGCTGCCTGGAGCGAATTAGCCTCTGTATTTGTACCTGAAATCATTGCACTCTGTTGGACCGCGTCCAGCGCCTGACTTGATTTTGCCTGGGGAGCAGTCGGTCCCACAACATTTTTACCGCATCCAAAAATGGTTAGCGAAGTAGTAGCTAAGAGGAAAATACCAACCGAATATTTATTAATGAACTTTTTACTCATTACTTCTAATACCTCCTTTTTAATTTTTGCGCAAATCTAATTTCGCGGAAGTATATCACACGTTACTAGCGATGCGAATTTTTTTTTGTAATTATCATACCATTTATTTTGTGAAATATTTGCATGCGAAGTGTTTCACAATGAGACGTTTGGTGAGCTTGCCCATTGAAGAGGCTGTATCATAATGCCTGTTTTAGAGATTGCTTTGTCGCTTACGCTCCTCGCAATGACAGAAAATCCTTTAAAAACAGTCATTGCGAGCGACCGAAGGGAGCGCGGCAATCACGTTTTTCGAATTGTGACAACATGACCTATACATATCATTTTCGCGATTATTTTAAATCCAATAATTAATTTGATTTTTCAAGCGATTCCAGGAAATCATAGGGATCAATTTTAATGCCATTAACATTTATTTGAAAATGAAGGTGATTCCCGGTCGAAGAACCCGTAGTGCCCACCTCCCCAATAATCCCGCCCCGCTTAACCACCTCACCGTTTCCAACTAAGATTTTTCGCAGATGCAAATAAGTAGTGATTACTCCATAACCATGGTCTATCAGCACAGTATTGCCATGGGCCGTAAAGGGCTCGACTAAAATAACGCGGCCCTCAGCCGGCGCAATTATGGGTGTTCCACCCAAAGCCGCAATATCTATTCCTCCGTGAAACCAGGATTTTATTCCCTGGTTGTAAATACGCTTTACACCGAAAATTTCGCTAATTCGTCCCTGTACAGGCCAGACAAAAGGAGTCAGGCGCGGACCGGTGCTGATTCCCGCCCCCTGCCGGGCCGTAGCCATCTGCCTTGATTCGGGCGCGAAATCATATTTTCCAAATCCCCTTATATTCAGACGGGAAGTTTTATAAGGCGACCGGGGTATAACCTGCATAACCATATTTATGGTTCGAATTTTTTGACCTTGGCGTGAAAAGGCGTTTATGGTCACAGCCCCAGGGCCAGGCAAAGTTTCCAAAGGTACGGCTAAAAAACCTTCATAGCATATTGGCTCCGGACCTATGAGTATCAAGCGCGTGGTTTGACCCCATGCCCTCGCTATTAGAGTTAATTGGCAATCCGGGGAATAGGCATTGATTCTTAAAACATGGCCGGGTTCTATCTGCTGCTTGGAAACCTGCAGCTTGATCTCGGGTTGCAATATACGTATGGCGATTCGAGGTGCGCAGGCGGCAAGACTGCATAAAATCAAGGAGGAGATTACTGTTTTTTTTAATATATTAGCCATTCGCTTTTCTGCAGGTGAATATTTCATGCTGTTTTTTAAACCTCAAAAGCCTGTATATGCCACCCACGGAACGTAGGGGCGTTTAATTAAACGCCCCTACAACTGCCGACGATGCCATAACGAATGGCTAATATATTAATATTTTTTAACCCGGAACCCACTTTTACTCCGCAAACAGGACAACCTCCACGCGGCGGTTCTTCACCCGGGCGGCATCGGTATTTTCACGGGATAACGGCTGCTGGTAACCCCTGCCCACCGCCTGAATTTTATCCGGCGTGATTTTTCCCTGCTTTTTCATAAAATCAGCCACAACATGGGCACGAGTGCGTGAAAGCTCAACCTGTTTTCCATCGGATTCCATGCTGTCGCAATGCCCGGTCACCCTAAGATGAAAATCGGTTTTATACCGCCCCAGAGTATCCGCGGCCCGGATTAAGGCCTGCCGTGAAGCTTCATCCAGTTCAGCAACGCCGGATTTAAAACGGACGCGAACCAAGTTAATCGATAGAGCCTTCTTGTCGGTATAAGTGCCAAGATCGCACTGGAGGTCGGAAAACTCGGCAGAAGCCGTTATACGCAAACCCGATACCACGGTTAATACCGCTCTGTAAATTTCACCACCCTTGACTGGTTTACCGTCCGAGTTGTGACCATCCCATAGCAGGTTTTCCGGAGGACGTCCCTGACCGCTGTAGGTCCTGACCGGCTTGGTCCGTCCTTCCCGCGTAATTTTAAGCGTCCAGCTCTTGATTTTCACGCTCGCTTGAACTTCAGGCTGCAGATTCACTCCTTGACCCCCGCTTTTCAGAGGAGTAAAAAGTTGATCCGCAGCCTTGAGGTTTACGCTGAATTCGGCGTATTTTATTCTAAACCGCATCGCGGCTTCAGACGTCAAACCAATCTCATCCCGGTATTTCAATCTGGCACGGTACCGGCCGGCCGGAGCCGCCCTTCCTCTAGCGTACGGTGTCCATTTTATTGTCCGCGGAACTTTCTCCCCTCCGCTTTTCTCATAAATCTTTTTTTTGCCCGGACTGAATATGGCGAAATTCCAACTCCGGCTTCCCCGAATTTCCGGAACTCTAAATTTAAGTGGTTTATCCTTCCGGGTGCCGGTAAGAGTAACTGATTCTGGTCCGGAAATACTTACTTTCCGGGCCTTGGTTTTAATCTCAACCGTCTGGGTAGCAGCGCCGATTTCCATGCCATGTCTATCTACAATACGCAATAAAACCTTGTAGACCCCGTCGGGTAAAAACCGTCCCTGCTGGTCCTTACCATCCCATTCCAGATTTCGCGGCAGATGGGAACCTCCCTCAAAAGTCCAGACAACCTGCCCCCCGCGAACAACATTCAGAACCCAGCGTGAAACCTGAAGTTTTTCCGAGGCCAGCCTTCCCACAAAAATAGTCTTATCCTGACGGCCGTCGTTATTGGGCGAGAAAGGATTGACTACCACATGCAAACGCATATCCTGATTTATCAGATTAAAACCACCCAAACCACCTTGCTCTCCGGAAAAATATCCGGAAAAAATTGCCGGCATCTCCGGAACAGCACCGAAGGACACGCTTTCCCGGTCAGCCGGTCCTTCCGGAACCGGCAAGCTGCTATAATAAATATTATCCGTTACGGCTTCCGCTTCCGCTTCCATAACCTGCCGGGATTTAGACTTCGCGGCGGCCATTGTCCGAGACTCTTTCTCTTCTCCAGTTTCTTCCCACATTTCCGCCGCAGACTCCAGGGCCGAGAAAAGCTTTGATAATTCTACCTCTTCATGCTCCGGCACAGAAGCAACCCGGGGTTCAGGTACCATTTCTTTTTTTAAAGTCACCTTTTTTTCTTCTCTCTGAAATCCCCAGGATATGCTGAGTTGATGGAAGGCATCTGAAAAATAAACCGGAAGCTGCAGGGCATAATCCAATCGCAAATCACCGAATATCATGCCCAGACCCGCGGTGATCAACCCGCTCTGATCCAGCCGCTGCAAATAACCCAACCGGGCAGCCAGTTCGTCAATTCCCTCCCAGTTAAATATTTGTTCCCAACCGGCACGGAAAACCTGGAAAGAATCAAAATTCTGGTTTCTGCTTTCCTGGGAATCAAAACCTATGGTCAACAACTGCCGCTCAGAAAGATTAAAGGCCGTCCCGAAGCGAAAAACACTGGGAAGAGAAATTTCCTGCCCCAGGCTTTTCAGAATTGTTTGGGCGTCCAGCATGGAGACACTGAAACGTAGCGCCCTCCCCTGGGAAGCGGTGAAAACATCATACATTAATCCGATGTCCATACCGCCGCCGGATGCCGGTGGCCCGGTTAAACCAGGGATTTCCTGACGCAGGTATTTACCGGTAATTCCCGCCATAAATTTCCGGTTACGCGAGATGGGAAAAGCTACGGAAAACAGATACGCATCAAAATCGTCCTGGGATCCTTGGGGATAATTCAGTTTTAACCAACCAACACCGGTTACTATTTCGCCTGGCAGTGGAACAGCGGCCGCACCATAAAATTGCCGTTGATCCCCCATATCCTGATTGCCTATTCCGGCGGCTAATTCCGGCCAGCCTAGATAAACCAGAGCGGCGGGATTACAGAATACCGATTCGGCGCTACCCGGCAACGCTATACCAACACCACCCAGGGCAGCTATGCGGGCTCCCAGACGTGCCGATTGGGCCAAGGGCTCCCGCGCGGCACGGACTGGTTGAACAAACATGATTAAACACCCAATTATAATTAGCGCCCTGGCTGGGTACACCTATACCATCCTCAAAAAATGTTTTATCATTTCTTTTTCAGATGACGATATTTTCGGCGATGCTTTTTCCGTTTATGCGTCTTAATTTTCTTTAAATGACGTTTCTTACCACAAGCCACAACATTTCCTCCTTCCAAAGTATTATCTATAATAATATTATATCAAAATATTAATAAATACACAAGAGCCAGGTTCTTTCCCTGGAAGCTATATTGAAATCCACTAAAAAAAGAAAAACCCCATTGCTTAAGTCATCCCACTCCCAGGGACGACTTAAGCAATGGGGTGATACTAGTATGACACAGACTTTGCTTCCTAGCAAGCTCGAAAAATCCGGTAACTACTCCGCACGACGATTTGCGCCTTGTTTCCGGCGAACCCCCATTCAGCCGGCGGTCCACCGAAACTAACGACCCAGGAG
>DAOVYW010000104.1 GCA_030635415.1 Candidatus Firestoneibacteriota bacterium | reverse complement strand
TATTCAGAAATTAGGGGGTTTATTGGCAGAGTTTTTCTATCCTCATTACGAATTGCAGTATTAATTAATTCTTGGATGATTTAGTCCAGGGTTAAAGGGATGCGGGAATGACACAACTTAAGTAATTAAGTGAACAACCTTTCCGCAACAGCAGCCAATTACTTCTTTAAATGAGGAGCTGGGGATGTCTTTATCCGAAGGCGAGCGTCAAATATTGCTGGAAATAGCCGGGTCCTCGGTGCGGGCCGCCGTGAGCGGGAATTCTTTACCTGCACCGCCGGAGGAGCTCTCCCCGGCTTTGCAGGAGCCGAGAGGGGCTTTTGTAACCCTGATACGGAACCGGAAGTTGCGGGGGTGTATCGGCTTAATTGAAAGTAATTTATCATTAGCCCAAACCGTAATAAAAATGGCAAAGGCCGCGGCTGCGCAGGATATACGTTTTCCGCCGCTGAGGCCGGAAGAATTAAATGAAATAGTTATCGAAATATCCGCTCTTTCCAGGCTGCAAAAAACGGCTTCGGCCCAGGAGATTGTTTTAGGCCGCGATGGCGTCATGGTTAGGGCCGGCGGACGATCCGGGGTTTTTCTTCCCCAAGTGGCCAAGGAAACCGGGTGGGACTTGGAAAGGTTTTTAAGCGAACTCTGTTCCGGCAAAGCCGGTCTGCCGGAGCAGGCCTGGAAATCTCCGGCGACGGATTTATATACTTTTACGGCGGAGATATTTCAGGCGCCGCTAACCAGCCGGTAATTCTGGATCCGGACAAGGCCGGAGGGTATAATAAAAAAAACTGCTTGTTATGAATAGACGGGTTTTGTATAATCCGTTCCTGAGTACGAATAAGGAGGAATATACCATGATAGAGATGAAAGTTAAGGGATTGGCGGTAGATGCTAATTCGAAAATTCCAGTGGTTATTTTGACGGATCCTGAGGAGAAGCGTTATCTTCCTATATGGATAGGAATTTATGAGGCGGATGCCATATTGATTGCTCTGGAAAAAATCAATGTGCCTCGTCCCATGACGCATGACTTGCTCAAATCCACACTGGAAACCCTGGGTGTGAAAATTGAACGCATCTTGATTCATAATATTCAAAATAATACTTTTTATGCGCGCATTTCCCTGCGGCGCAAGGAACCTGAAGAAAAATGGGAGATTGATGCGCGGCCGTCGGATGCCATTGCTTTAGGACTGCGAGCCGAGTGTCCCATTCTGGTATCCGAGAAGGTTATTGTAGAGGCGAGCATTACGGATAAATCCAAATATGAAAAGGAAAAGATAGAGTTTAAGAAGTTTTTTAAGGATCTCAAACCAGCTGATTTTAACCGGTAAACCAGATGGCTGACCGGAATCCGGCTTTAATTCGGCAGTTGTGGCAGGCCAGTATGGCGGGAATTATGCTGGCGGCTTGTATCTTTGTTGGGACAGGCATAGGGGTTTGGCTGGACCGTTGGCTCGGCACGCGTCCCTGGTTAACTATTGGTTTTATGTTATTGGGGATTGTGGCGGGTTTCTATAATGTCTTTAAAATAGTTTCCGCCTTAAATAATCCTCGCAGATTGAAATGAAATTCAACCAAATAAGCGCCTAGGTATTGAGGGCTGGCTTGCGGGCTTCAGTTTTCAGGAATTAATGCTAAAATTATTTGACAATACCAATGATTTAACGGGGATAAACTATGAGCGCGGTTCCGGAATCAGTTGAATTTCATCTGCCTTTTGACAGCAGTATTCTTATGAGCGCACTGACCGTGGGATTGATTGCGCTGGTTTCCTGGGTGGGCACGCGTAAATTAAGCATGATTCCCAGGGGCGGGCAGAACTTTTTGGAATGGATTCTGGGCATCATATATCAATTTGCGGATGATATGATCGGACCCCAAGCCCGACGCTATTATCCTTTGTTTGCCATGCTGTTTTTTTTTATTCTGGTTTCTAATTTGATGGGGTTAATTCCCGGGCTTTTTTCCAGTACCAGCCGTTTGTCCACTACGGTCGGACTGGCCATGGTAGTCTTCTTTTCAACTCACTATTTCGGAATTAAAGAGCGCGGAATAGGCGCGTATATCAAGCATTGGTTTGGGCCGGTGCCGGTTTGGCTTAAACCTTTTATGTTCTTAATCGAGTTGATCGGCGAGTTAGCCAGACCCCTTTCTCTTTCTTTCCGGCTTTTCGGAAATATTCTGGCCAAGGAAATCCTGCTGGGTGTTCTCTGTATGCTGGTCGTGATTTTTCTGCCTTCAGGGAACATTATCCAACAGGTTTTAGCCCTGGTTCCTTTGATCCTGCGGCCGTTGATTATTCTACTCGGGATTTTAGTCAGTATAATCCAGGCCTTTGTATTTATGATACTGGCCATGGTATATATTGGGGGAGCCGTGCAGGCCCAGGAAGGGCATTAGCAGAAAAAATCAAACAGGTTAAGTAAATAAACAGTTAAATAATTTAAGGAGGAAACAAAAGTGAAACATTGGTTACACCGGATAGGACAAATAAGTGTGGTGTTGCTGACTACCGCCGGCCTGGCAATGGCGGAAGAGGCCGGGCATGCTGCCGGGACAGCTGCCGCATCCACGGGAGGGAATGCCACCTGGTTTTTTGTGACGTGCGTGATTTCTGCGGCCTTTGGCCTGGCAATAGCGGCCTTTGCGGGCGCACTCGGGCAGGCCAAGGCCATCAGCAAGGCGGTGGAAGGTATTGCCCGCCAGCCAGAGGCCAGCGGCCCGATTCAAACCGCCATGATTATCGGTATTTCGTTTATTGAATCATTGACCATATACGCGCTGGTAGTGGCGCTGATTTTGCTGTTCGCCAATCCATTTATAGGATATTTTGTGAAGTGAGCAGCAAGAGGGAGATTTAACGGTTATGATTGAAATTAGTTGGCCCCTGCTTTTAACCCAGATAATCACCTTTCTGATAGCCATGATTATAGTCTGGAAATTATTCTGGGGGCCGCTGACCAGGATGATGCAGGAGCGCTCCCGGAAAATCTCCGGGGATATTCAAAGGGCCGAGTCCGGACGCCGCAAGATTGAAATGCTGGAAGCCGAATATCACCGGCGTATAGCGGAAATCGAGGAAGAGGCCCGTAAAGCTCTCAATGCGGCAGTGCATCAGGGAAATCTGGCCAGAGAACAAATTATTCAGGAAGCCCGGGAAGAGAGCCAGCGTATTCTGGAAAAAAACCGAGAGTATTTGGCACAGGAACGGAAAAAGGTGATTGGGGAATTGCGCGGACAACTAACCGATATTTCCTTGATCGCGGTGGAAAAATTGATCGGCCAGGGACTGGAGCAGTCGGTTCAGCAGCGGCTGATGGCTGAATTTTTACATGAAATCAAAGGGTGGGATAAGGCCGGATGAGCGCGGAACATATACTGGCGGAGAAATACGCCCGGGCTTTATTGCTCTCGGCCCGGGAGCAGGGAAATGAAGAAGAAGTGTTGGCGGATATGGACTTGGCGGCCGGGGTTTTAGGACGCGGTGAAGGCAGAGAGTTGTTACTCAATCCCTTGGTGGGAGCAGATAAAAAAAAATCCATAGTGAAAGCCATACTGGAAAAAAGCGTTACGTCCCTGACACTTTCTTTTTTGTGTTTGCTAATCGAAAAACGCCGCAGTGTCCTGATGCCCGGGATCGCTGCGGCCTACCGGGCCGCCTGGGACCAGGCCCGGGGACGGCAGAACGCCAGAATAACCAGCGCGATACCTTTAACTCCGAAACAGTCGGAAAAATTGCGCGAACGGTTGGCAAAAATTTACGGAAGCAAAGTAGAATTGCAACAGGTAGTCAATAAGGACTTGGGTGTCGGTGGACGCATTGAAATAGGTGATTTGCTCTGGGACGGTACAATCAAAAACCGGCTGGTCCAATTGCGCCGGGCTATGCTGACGGGGAACTAGAACGGAAAATACCGGAAGGAACGGGAGAACATGAAAATATCGCCGGAAGAAGTAACCGGAGTAATTAAACAACAAATAGAAGGTTTTGCCAGCCAAACCCAGCTGGAAGAGGTGGGAACAGTGCTGCAGGTAGGGGATGGCATAGCACGAATTTGGGGGCTAAGCGGCGCTATGGCCATGGAACTTCTGGAGTTCCCTTGCGGAGTATATGGCATGGCGCTTAATTTGGAGCGTGATAATGTGGGTTGCGTGCTGATGGGTGATTATTCATGCATTAAAGAAGGAGACCAGGTTAAACGCACGCGGCGCGTTATGGAAGTCCCGGTAGGGCCTGCCTTGCTGGGCCGGGTGGTAAATCCACTGGGCCAACCAGTGGACGGCCGGGGAGAGATTAAAGCCGAACGTACGCGGCCGGTGGAGCGTCGGGCCCACGGAGTAATAGAGCGGCAGCCGGTAAAAGAGCCCATGCAGACCGGGATCAAGGCGATAGACGCCATGGTTCCGATCGGGCGGGGACAGAGAGAACTGATTATCGGCGATCGCCAAACCGGCAAGACGGCGGTGGGAGTGGATGCTATTATTAACCAGAAAGATACCGATGTTTTTTGTGTTTACGTGGCCATCGGGCAAAAACAATCCACGGTTGCTCAAGTAGTTAAAACTCTGGAAGAAAACCAGGTTTTAGAAAAAACCATCATCGTAACGGCCGGAGCCAGCGAATCTGCGCCTCTGCTTTACCTGGCGCCGTATTCCGGGTGCGCCATGGCCGAAGATTTTATGATGAAAGGCGGGCACGCCCTGATTGTTTACGATGATTTATCCAAGCATGCGACGGCATACCGCCAGATGTCACTACTGCTTCGCCGGCCGCCTGGCCGGGAAGCTTATCCTGGGGATGTCTTTTATCTTCATTCCCGCCTCCTGGAGCGGGCTTCCAAATTGAATACCAAGTTAGGCGGCGGGTCGCTCACCGCCTTGCCCATAATCGAGACCCAGGCCGGGGATATCTCGGCCTATATTCCAACTAATGTAATTTCAATTACCGATGGACAGATATACCTGGAAAGCGGTCTTTTCTACTCCGGGCAGCGTCCGGCTGTTAATGTTGGTCTCTCGGTTTCCCGCGTCGGCGGGAACGCTCAGGTAAAAGCCATGAAACAAATGGCGGGACGTCTGCGCCTGGATATGTCCCAATACCGGGAATTGGCCGCGTTTGCCCAGTTCGGCTCGGATCTTGATAAGGCGACCCAGGCCCAACTGGCCCGCGGCGAACGCATGATGAGAGTACTGCGTCAGCCACAATCCCGGCCTGTTCCGGTGGAGGAGCAAATAGCGATTATTTTTGCCGGTACTACCGGGGCCCTGGATGATATACCCGTGCTGGAGGTACCTCGTTTTGAGCAAGAGTTAATAAAATATCTCCGGGAGCGGCGTACTACTTTGATAGACGTTATCCGGGATAAGGGAGATATGGGTGCCGAACTTCAGGAAGAGATGCAGGAAGCGGTTAATGATTTTAAAAAGTCTTTTAAGGTTTAATACCTTAGTCTCTTCATTTGGGATCAAAATCCCCAATTTTTCAGGTATGGAGATGAGTGGAATATAATATTGACGTTTATCTTAGATCAGGGTATTTAAAGGAGACTTACAACTTTGTCGGGAATTCGTGAAGTCCGTCACCGGATTAAAAGCATTATAAACATTCGGCAGATTACCCGGGCCATGAAGATGGTGGCCGCGGCCCGGCTGCATAAAGCCCAAAGCCAGCTTATGGCAGGCCGGCCTTACGCCGGGAAATTATACGAAATGATCCAGAGTATTGCCGCGCATTCGAGAGGAAAGAGCCATCCCTTGTTGCGGAGAAACCAGGTTTCCCTGTCCGGATTGGTAGTGATGACCTCGGATAAAGGGCTTTGCGCGGGTTTTAATGCCCCGCCGCTGCAGGTCGCGGGCCGGCACTTGGCAGACCAGGAATCCCGGAACAGGGTGGAAATAATATCCCTGGGGCGCAAGGGCTTGGATTTTTTTCGCCGGACCGGGGTAAAGCCGTACCGGGAATGGGTGGGTTTCTGGCAGGACTTGAATTGGCATCATGCCGATATGATTGGACAGGAATTGATCGAAGCTTATATTGCCGGACGCTGGTCGCGCTTGCATATAGTGTATAACCGATTTAAATCTGTGATTGCGCAGGAAGTGGTGGAGGATGTTCTACTTCCTTTGCCGGAACCGCAACCACAGGCCGGAAACCGGGATTCCTATAGTGAATTTGAATTTGAGCCTTCGGCTGAACAAGTATATGCCCATCTTCTTCCGCGTTACATTAAGATAACGATTTGGCACGCCTTATTGGAATCCAAAGCCGCCGAATTGGCGACCCGCATGCAGGCTATGGACAATGCGGCTCAAAGCGCGGGAGAAATGATTGAAGGACTGACTTTGCAGATGAATCGCGCCCGGCAGGCCGCAATCACCCGGGAGATTGCTGAACTCGTCGGCAGCGCGGAAGCGATCAATGCTTAAGGTGATTTTTAACCGTTTGGTAATTGATTAGCCATTCATTATGGCATCGGCGGTAGTTGTAGGGGCGTTTAATTAAACACCCCCTACGCTCCGTGGAATGCATATCCAGGCTTTCGTTACACCATCGCCGGTGTAAGGGCAACGCATGAGTCGCCCTTACTTGTAAACTACAGCTTAAGGAGGTTTTCCAGTGAGTAAGGGTAAAGTGACACAGGTGATCGGCGCGGTTATTGATGTGGAATTTTCCTCTGGCGCCTTGCCTGCGCTTTATCAGGCGATAAAAGTGGAAGGGGTGTATTATAATAACGGAAAAGCAGAGCCGCTTTCCGTCACGCTGGAAGTCCAGGCGCATATAGGAGATAATACGGCTCGCTGTGTGGCCATGTCCTCGACCGATGGAGTTACCCGCGGAATGGAGGTAGAGGATACAGGGGCTCCTATCACGGTGCCGGTCGGAAAGGCTACTTTAGGACGTGTGATGAATGTTCTGGGCGAACCGGTGGATGAAGCCGGAGAGATAAAATCCAACCAGAGTTACCCTATCCATCGTTCGCCTCCGAGGTTTGAAGACCAGGATACCACTACCCGGCAATTAGAGACCGGGATCAAGGTTATAGACCTCTTGGCGCCTTATTCCCGCGGCGGTAAAATCGGTCTTTTTGGCGGAGCCGGAGTAGGTAAAACCGTACTGATTATGGAATTGATCAGGAATATTGCCACCGAGCACGGGGGATTCTCGGTTTTCGGAGGGGTCGGCGAACGCACCCGGGAAGGCAATGATCTCTGGCTCGAAATGAAAGGCTCGGGTGTGCTGGAAAAAACAGCCTTGGTTTTCGGGCAGATGAACGAACCACCGGGAGCACGCATGCGGGTGGCCCTGACAGCCTTAACCCAGGCAGAGTATTTCCGTGATGAGGAAGGCCAGGATGTATTACTCTTTATAGATAATATTTTCCGTTTCACCCAAGCCGGTGCCGAAGTTTCGGCGCTCCTGGGACGTATGCCTTCCGCCGTGGGCTATCAGCCGACCTTGGCAACTGAAATGGGAGAACTCCAGGAACGTATTACCTCCACTAAGCGGGGATCGATTACCTCGGTCCAGGCTATTTACGTGCCGGCGGATGACCTGACGGATCCGGCGCCGGCTACCGCTTTTTCCCACTTGGATGCCACCACCGTGCTTTCGCGTGCTATTGTAGAGCAGGGGATTTATCCCGCAGTGGATCCCCTGGATTCCAACTCGCGTATTCTCGCTCCCGAGATTGTGGGGGAAGAACATTACCAGATAGCCCGGAAGGTCCAGCAGATTATACAGCGCTATAAAGAATTACAGGATATCATCGCCATTCTGGGCATTGATGAACTTTCCGAGGAAGACAAAATATTGGTAGCCCGGGCCCGCAAAATCCAGCGTTTTCTTTCTCAGCCGTTTTTCGTAGCTGAGGAATTCACTCAAACGCCCGGACGTTATGTACTGCTTAAAGATACGATCCGGGGGTTCAAGGAAATAGCGGACGGGAATTACGATGAACTGCCGGAACAGGCTTTTGTTAATGTGGGAAACATTGAAGAAGCAATACATAAGGCCAAGCAATTAATATAAAAGAAAGGGTGCTATGCCTACAACGATTAAACTTGAGTTGGTGACGCCCCTGCGCCATGTACTCTCGCAAATGGTGGAATCAATGGTTCTGCCCGGCGCGGAAGGGAGTTTTGGCGTGTTGCCCG
>DAOVYW010000262.1 GCA_030635415.1 Candidatus Firestoneibacteriota bacterium | reverse complement strand
ATTTTGTGCCGGCTAAAAGTTATGCTAAGCTAAGCACCGGTGAGGTAGTTAAAATTTTGCGAGAATGGCAAGCATGGTCCCGGGGTGAGCTCGCCCAAAAATCCGGAATCAATATCAATAATATCAGTTTGATTGAAAATGATAAAATTGATATTGGCAGGCGCCGGGCAATAGCCCTGGGAAAAGCGTTTAGAGTTCATCCTGCTTTGATTATGTTTCCGGATATTGGCTCTAGATACCTCAAAAAGGCCGCTTAGCCTGAATCCGGAACCCAACCCGATAGGCCATTCATTCGCCCGGGCGGGTTTGGAACCCGCCCCTACGAAAATCAACCTACCCAATTTATGCAAACCGTAGGGGCAACCCCCTGTGGTTGTCCATCCGAAAATCCGTCTCTTAACATAAAAAAATATTGACAAATAATTAGGAGTTTCATATAAAGTTAGGCGAGCCAAAATCAAATAAAAGAGGTTGATAGTTATGGCACAAAACCGGACCTGGCGGGAATTGAGTTCCAGCCTGGAGGATTATCTGGAAGCGCTTTTTCATATTATTGCGGTGAAAGGTGCGGCTAAGGCCAAGGATTTAGCTTCTCGTCTCAAGGTTAAGGCCGCCTCAGTAACCGGGGCTTTGCATTTACTGGCCGCGAAAAAGATGATTAATTACGCGCCTTATGACGTGATTACTTTAACCGCAAAGGGCGAAGAAATGGCAAAGGATGTAATCCGGCGCCACAGCGTGCTGAAGGACTTTTTTGTAAAAGTCCTGGGAATCAAGGAGCCGGCAGCAGAAGAATCAGCCTGTAGAATGGAACACGGCGTCTCGCCGGATATTTTAAAACGTCTGGTAAAATTTATGGAGTTTTTGGAAAAACGCTCTTTGGATGGAAAGGACATAGTTAGGGAGTTTGAAGAATTTTGCGGGAAGAAGAAATAGTTCTTGGGAAACCAAATAGAAAAAAGTCATTGTGAGCGACTGCCAGAAGAGTGACAAGTATATGGTTTGTGTAGGGGCGTTTAATTAAACGCCCCTACATCCGTGTTGTCGGCAATGACGGAAATGAGATACTCCCCACGGCTAATTTGCATTTGGGCCGATTTCGTTGTCATTCCGAACGTAGTGAGGAATCTCCACGAAAACGCTTAATTTAAAAGGACGCTTGGAGATTTCTCGGCTGTGCCTCGAAATGACAATCTTAGGGAAGTGTACTTTTGCAGTAAAAAGCGGTTAAATCTATATTGAGGTATAAATATGAAAAAGAAAATCACTATAGCCCTGGCCGGTAATCCGAATTCGGGCAAAACTACTATTTTTAACAATTTGACCAGAAGCCGGCATCATGTGGGGAATTATCCGGGCGTAACCGTAGAAAAGAAAGAGGGGATCTGCAGATATGGAGATACCGAGATCACGGTGGTTGACCTTCCCGGAACCTATAGCCTGACAGCCAATTCGCTCGAAGAAGTAGTGTCTAGAAATTATATCATCCAGGAAAAGCCGGATGTAGTAGTAAATATTCTGGATTCCTGCACCCTGGAGCGGAATTTATACTTAACGACTCAAATTATGGAATTAGGGGCTCCCCTGGTACTGGTTTTCAACATGAGCGATGAAGCTCAATGCCGGGGCCTGGAATTTGATTTGGACCAGCTCTCAAAACTGTTGGGAGCTCCCATTATCAGCAGTGTGGGAAATAAAGGGAAGGGTACCAAGGAACTGCTGGATGCGGTCCTGGCCGTGGCGGTTCAGCCCCGGCGCCGGGAGGATATAAAAATTAATTATGGCCGGGATATTGAGAAGGAACTTGCTAAAATACAAAAACTGGCGGAAAGAGAAATGGGCCGGGATAGGTCAGAGCCGGTCCGCTGGTTGGCCATCAAGCTTCTGGAAAAGGACCGGGAAGTATTCGGACAGATCACTTCGCCTGAAATTCAGGCGGACGTGGAACGGAGCGTCGTCGGCCTCCATAAGCCCAATTACGACGTCCATGGCATTAGGCGCAGCATCGCCAGCCTTGGCCATCGCCCTAGCCCGGCCCATAGTATGCTT
>DAOVYW010000231.1 GCA_030635415.1 Candidatus Firestoneibacteriota bacterium | reverse complement strand
TAAAAGCAGCATCAAGGCCAGAATCGGAAAAATCGTTCTGCTCACAAAAATGAATACTTCAGAATCAATAAACAAAGTTATACCTCGCCTTTTTTATAAGTTACGGTATCTTCGGCGTAAAACTTTATCCGCGCCGGAAGGGTGAGCAAATTTAATTTCGAGAAAAAATCTTGCATTCCGGTTTAGGGAATAATACAATACTCGAGATTTTTGTCTAGTGAGCCGCTAAGGCCTAATTCTCAGTAGGAGGAAAAAATGTCAGCTATTATTGAAGATGTAAAAGCTCTGGAAATTCTTGATTCCCGGGGTAATCCCACCATACGGGTGTTACTCAAGCTGGAAGGCCAGACGCCGGTTTCGGCCTCGGTCCCATCGGGCGCCTCGACGGGTGAGCATGAAGCCGTGGAATTGCGGGACGGAGATAAGACCCGTTATCTCGGCAAGGGTACGCTGCAAGCCGTGGAGAATGTGAACGGAGCGATTGCCGCGGCTGTAAAAGGAAAGGATGCATTGGATTACCAGGCAATTGATAAATTAATGATTGATCTGGACGGTACTCCGAATAAGGGCAAACTCGGCGCCAATGCTATTTTGGGTGTGTCCATGGCAGTAGTTAAGGCCGGGGCCCAGGCGCAAAGTCTTCCGGTTTACAAATACCTGGGAGGAGAAGAGGCGGTTACGCTGCCGGCGCCGATGATGAATATCATTAACGGCGGCAAGCACGCGGATAATAGCGTGGATTTCCAGGAGTTTATGGCCATGCCCTTGGGGCGGCCCACTTTCCGGGAAGCTCTCAGGGCCGGAACGGAAACTTTTCACCATCTGGCAAAAATATTAAAGCATAAGGGTTACTCCATAGCGGTTGGGGATGAAGGCGGATTCGCGCCCAATCTTAAAAGCAATGAGGAAGCGTGTGACGTAATTATCGAAGCCATCCAGTCTGCCGGTTATGCGCCGGGCCGGGATATTATGATCGCCCTGGATCCGGCGGCGAGCTCCTTCTACGAGGATGGAAAGTACAACCTGGCGGATTCAGGAACCGGGATCAAGACCACGGATGAAATGATTGATCTTTGGGCCGGATGGGTGGATAAATATCCCATTGTTTCCATTGAGGATCCTTTATATGAAAATGATTGGGAAGGATTCGAAAAATTCACGAACCGTGTCGGCGCCAAAATTCAGGTAGTGGGTGATGATCTGCTGGTAACCAATCCGGAGTTCGTAAAAAAAGGTATCGCGCGCAAGGCTGCCAACGCGGTCTTAATCAAGGTTAATCAGATCGGCACGGTTTCCGAAACAGTGGCAACCATAGAGCTATGCCGGCAGGCAGGCTGGAATTTTGTGATTTCTCATCGTTCCGGAGAGACGGAAGATACGTTTATTGCCGATCTGGCGGTAGCCATGGGAGGAGCGCAAATTAAGACCGGATCTGCCAGCCGCAGCGACCGGATCGCCAAGTACAATCGTCTGCTGGAGATCGAGGCCGAGCTGGGGGATAAGGCGGTTTATAAAAACGTGGTGAGTAAGTAATTTCTGTTTGCAATCCCTCGCAAGCTGGATATGCCACCCATAGGATGTAGGGGCGTTTAATTAAACGCCCCTACAAAAACCAGCATAAGAAACACATGAATTATTGTTATGTATTATATATCTGTAGAGGCCGGCTTCCATGCCGGCCCTTGGATTCGTGATTACGCGTATTCGTTAACGGGCGGACGTGGAAGTCCGCCTCTACGATACCAAACCTTGACAGCAATCCCTCCACTTTCTTAAAAATCCGAGCAGTTCCTCTGGCGGGTGAAGCCACCACTTGGCCCGGGTGGGACGAAACTCATTCCTTACCAGAATTCCTTCGCCTTGGTCTGCCAGAACAGCGAAGGCGTCCTCGTCGGTTAGATCATCTCCCAGATAGGTCGCAAAAGTTTGTTCCGGCGATTCCTCCAGAAGATGGCGGGTGGCGGTTCCCTTATCCCGCCCCGGCGCACGCAGTTCCAGGCCTCCGTCAAAGGCTTTCAGCAGGAGGCCCTCCTTAGCGTTGAATGCGCCCCAGATTTCAAGTGCGGTTTGTTTTACCTCGTGTTCCTCAGCCTCAGGGAGGCCACGCCAGTGGACGGCCAGGGATCCGGGTTTGATATCCAACCGGGCGATCAGGATTTTTTGGCTGATTTTTTCGCGGGCTTCGTCCATGGCGTCTTTGACCGATATTGACATAGGATATATTTCAATCGTGCCGTCCGGATGTAAATGCTCCCAGCCATGCGAACCCCATATTTCAGGATTGGGAGACATGTTCAGCAGGGGATTGATTTCCTGCAGCGGACGGCCCGTGACAATCACGAGCCGGGCATTAGCCTGTTGGATAATCTCGCTTAATAAATCCGTGACTCCGGGATAGGGAAAGGCTTGGAAGCGGTCCTGGACAAACGGAGAGAGTGTGCCGTCATAATCGAGCATCAGCAAGCGGTGGGGGGCCTGCCGCAGGGTCTCGAAAAATTGGTGGTCCGGCACTCGCAATTCAGCTGTGGTGTTCATGTTAGATCTCCTTTTAGCGGGTTACTTTTTTTGTTTTTTAAATTTATCAAAAGGCCGGGCATCCGTAGAGATGCGGCCCTGGTGTTTTAGTATGCCCCTTTCCTCGGGGGTCGGTTCCACCAGGTAGGTGGTAGGTGTAAACTGGTCCAGGCGATGTCCCCGGCCTTGCCGGATAAAACGCCGGGTATTTTCAAGCAGCCGGGAATAAGCAATGGGATGTGATGAAGCTAAACGGTAAGTCCAGCCCATGCCGTAACTCGGTATGTCGACCCGGGCGGTTAGAATATGGGGAAATACGCTTTTCAGGGTTTTATAAATTGTGGCATAGCATTCGGGAAACAGGGAATAATTATCAGCATGGATTGAAAGTATACCCTGGGAAGTCAGCCGTGTTCTACAGAGCCGGAAGAATTCCCGGGTATAAAGCTTTTTCGAAGGCCCGTGCGGTTCAGTAAGATCGAGGACCAGCACGTCAAAGCGTTCAGAGTTTTGTTCCAGCCAGGTGCGGGCGTCGGTGTAGATGATATTTATTCTTTTATCCCGGCGCACGGTTTTAATGGCCGGATAATAACGGGTGCAGAAATCAACTACTTCCTGATCAATT
>DAOVYW010000069.1 GCA_030635415.1 Candidatus Firestoneibacteriota bacterium | reverse complement strand
AGTCTGACATTCTGCGCGATCATAATTTTCATGGCCTTCAGTATTTCCTCATAACCCGTGATTCCCACACGCTTCAATTCCTTATCCAGTAAAATGAAATAACTAAATATTTCCGTCATCAGGTTTGCAGCGGTTGGCAGATTATAATGGCCCAAATCTTTATCTTGCTGTGCTATTTTCAAAAACTCCGGGCTTCTTTCCAGGGCATCTAAAATCGTATTGGCAATGTTGTTATGTAATGTGCTTTTTGTTTTTTTCAGGATTTTCTTTCTATCTTTTTTACTTATCACCGTTAATTTTGAGACGGTTTTTTCTTCCCACACCTTGGCGATTCGGGTTATCAATATTTTCGCGTCCGGCGAGAGATCATCGGGCAGACCGGGCGAAACCCTCTGCCGCGTCCTCGCAGCGTTTTCAAACTTTATGTTCTGTCCATGACGCCCCAAATTTTCCGCCGGAATTTCGTCTAAAACTATGGCTATAAAAGAAGCAATAATTTCTCTTTCCCCCCGGATTTCCTGGCTATCCAGCATGTACTTCATCCAAATGAAAAAATTATACACTTTATCCATGGTTTCTATCAGGTGGTTAGCATCTTCGGTTTTTAGCTGCTCGTTAATCAACCCCTGAAAAAACCTACTCATGCTTATAGCCGCGCCAATTTTAATCGCCGTTCCGTGGGGAAGCCCGTCGACTTCCAACTGGTTTTTCAAGACCTCATCCGCCCGGGAATATTTAATCGGCAGGGTTTTTTCAGCGCTTAATGTTTCCGCGGCCTGGCGCAGTATTTCCCGCGCCGCTTCTGGCAGTGAATCCCAGGCATATCTTTCATAAACTTTTTGCCGAATTTTTTCCTTTTCCCCGGCGGCGTGCATGCGGATTATTTCTGCGGCGTCCCATAATACCAGGGCGCGTTGAAACAGCCGGAAATCATCTTCCGCAAAAGCTTTGGCTTTTAATTCCTGGATGTCTTTTAATATAATATAGGCTAAATTCTTGAATTCTTCCGCCGCTGCTGCTTTTTCAAACAGGGAATATTCTTTCCCTTCGGAAACCATCTTAAACATTTTTAATTCTTCCAAAGCCGGAACAATAATCGCGTACTTAAACTCGTCTACGATATCGGCCTCCCTAATCCCTATCCCCTTATCCTCCCATAATTTACCGAGCAGCTGCAGCATTGCTCCGGTTTCTCTGGTTAGATTAGAAATTTTTAGTTTGCTCTTTCCTTCCCTCATTTCCCGGATAATTTTTCCCGGAACCGGCAGGGGCACGCTTTCTTCCATCTCTCCAGAATTTAAAGCTATCGCGATTTTGTCCGGCTGCGTCCTTTTGGTTTTCCGAAGGACTTCATGCCAATCAAGTTCCGGGAAAATTTCACCCGTTGATAATAATTGTTGCATCAGGCTCTCAGCTTTGTCCGTTAACTGAACATTGTTTTTCCGCTTAACGTTAAAAAGGGAGGCTTGCTCAGTTCTGCCGTACTTGAGCATGGCGCTCATTTTGCCTTTGTCAAAACCAATTTGTTCACCGCCCAGGATTTTGTCCTTGCTTTCCGCGGTGTATCCGTAAAGCAAGAGGGTCAGCATTTCTCTTTGATTCGGTTGTAATTGCTCAAACATCCCGGACAAAGCCTGCCAATCCTCTATCTTTTCAATAACTTTTCTCATGCCTTGCGGTGTGCCCGGCCCGAGAAGGTTTAACGTTTCTTGATCCAACCTTTTGGAGCTGTCTTTTGACGGATAACCGGAGAGCAATCCCGCCAAGGCTGGAAAATCAACCGCCTCACGGTCGATCAAGCTTCCAAATAATTCTTCGACTATGGCTTGATGCTCGATTAGTTGTACGTACATTTCTTCTGACCGCCGGCCCTGCTCTTCCTGCCGGGTTTGGGCCTGTTCCACCTCATTTTTCCAGCTCGGAAAAGCCGCGCCTAATTCATGGTAATATTTTCCAACCTCCGCCTCATCCATGCCCACAATATTCCCCGCTGCTTGAGTCACATCCCCCAACGCGGCCAGCACCTCTTTTTTTACGGCGGAATATTTTTTTTGTTCTTCTAAAACATACTCCCCATACCCGGAATCAATTTGCTCAAGTTGCCGAATAATCGCGATAACTTCCTCCGGTATGTCTTTATCTGTTTTGGGCCGGCCGGATAATTCCTCCAGCCGGGCTATGCTTTCGCCAATCTCTCCGGGGATACTGGCTTTGGTTTTTTCCTCCTCAAAGCAATTCTTCGCGAAGATGCTTTTAATGGCGGCGTCCAATTGAATCGTCAGGTCCATCCTGGCGGCAAACTCATTATCCGCCAGGCGGATTTTTTCCAATCTTTGCTCAAACTCCGAATCACCCGGACTTGGTTTAGCCATGGTTAATTGGTAGCGGCTGGCTCTCATCCGATCGCGCACCACTTGGTTACTTAATGCCTCCGCCTCGTGCCGGGGCTTTCCTTCCGCGGCCCCCAGCGTCTGACTCCGGTAAATATTCGTGAATCGCTTTTTGATTTCCTTATCCTCTAGCAGCCGCTCCCAAATTTCCGGTTGCTTTGGTTCAACCATGCTTCCGGCTTCCCTCCGGAATTCGTTATTTGCCGGCGCCTCAAGATAAAAATTATTTTCCAGCGCCTGCTGCGCCAGTTTATTTAATTGCCGCTCTCTTCGCATAAAACCATCAAACCGGGGATGGAAGCTCCGGAATTTCCCAATCATAGCTGGGACTTCTTCTCTTTTCAATCTCATTCCTTTGGTCGCCATCAGCGCATAAGCCAGATTCACCTGGCCGCTGGAATTTTCCAAGGCATCCCAAAGGTTCACGAACTCGTTTTTTTTCGTTTTTACTTGCTGCGCGAACTTCCCTTCACTTTTTTCTATAAACGCCCAGCGCGCCGCCCAGGTTTTAGTATTTACACTTCGACTCCCGGCCGGGTTAAGCTTTTCATTATAATAATTCACTGCCAGGTCCTCAAACCCGGCAACCGCTCTCATAGCGGCTTTCACATCTTCGGTAAATTGCAGTTCCGCTTTCATTTCTTTTTCAAACTCGGGATCCGCGGCGTAGATAACGCTAAGTCGTTGTTTGAACTCCCGAAACCGCGTTTGAAAATCCGCGATTGCTCCCTCTCGCGATCTTCCATATAAAACTTTCCCCACATACTCCACGCTGCCATGGACTTTTTTGATGATGGAAATAACCTCAGTATTTTCTTTCCATTCACGCTCTATGCCTATTATTACCTGCCCATGCCGAATCGCTTCTGGCAGGTCGCTTACAATTTTCACTCCCTCCTTGGCGCCTTGCACTATCCCCTCCCAAAAATCACCTGCCCCCGGCTCGCTTGTCTTCAGCTCCGTCTCACTCCCGGTAGCTACTGTGATTTTTCCAATTTCTATTTTCAACTCCGGGTAAGCTTCCCGCAGGCGCATCAGCTCCGCGGCGTCAGATTCATTTATCGGCCTGCCTCCCAAAACCACATGCTGTAATTTTTTCAATCTGCCTGTCTCTTGCCCAAACCGGGACTCGGCTATTTCATTTACGGTCCTCAATACTTCTTCCATAAATTCTTGCGTCGTTTTAACTATCTTAATCCAATCGTCATATAACTGATATTTTGATTTGTCTGAAAATTTCAAAAACAACCGCGTCATGGCATCATCATTCATTATTTTTATAATATTGCCTGCCTGTGCCGGTATCAAATTTATAATTTCATCATTTTCCATAGCTAATATATGTTTAGCTATGTCCGCATATTCCGCCTTCCGCTTCCCGGCTTTTTTCACCGCCTCCCTTACTTCTGAAGTTCTGAGGTTGATTGCGTTTTTTTCAAGATCCTCGCTGATAATTGAGCCTGCGACTTCGGTTTTAGCGGCCTGAATTCTTTTTATTTTCCGTAAATGTTGCGCGGCCATCATTAATTCCCAGGCGACCTCAAATATTTTGATATACTTAAAAATATCCGATTTAACCCCGTCCATTATTTGAAGTTGAATTTGTGTTTTTTCGTCAGCCGCAGTTGCTTTAATTACTTCCTTATTCAATCCCTGTCGTAAATATTTTTTTATGTATTCCGGCGAGAGTAGTTTCTCCATCTCAGATTCATATTTTTCCCTCAATTCCCCTATTTTGTCTCTTCGCCTAATTTCCATAATCAAGTCTGGTATGTCGTTTTCCGTTATGGGAAAATCAGTCTCGGCCTGGCTCATCGCCACGGTTGGGCGCGATTTCATTGACCTTGGTCCTGTTTTTGAAGCGGCGGCTGGCGCGTCTTTTACTTCCGGCTGCTTAACTCCCTTTGCGGTTGCTCTTATGAATATCCATTCCCAACGTTCGGGAAATTGATTCATAGTTATATCCCCACCCTTGAATTTATCCGGCACTCCCCATTTTAAAGCCGAAAATAACCGCGGCTTCTCTTTCGTACTCAAATCACTTTTATATTGATGGTACAAACCCGCCTTTATCATGGCGGTAATAAAATCGTCATCAGACAATATTGCCATTGCCGCCTTAGTTTCATCCCTCTTTTCTATTTCGATTTCCGCTTTAACCAAAGAAATTATTTTATTGCCATCGGTAACCGGAATTTCTCCACTCTTCTCTTCATCCCAGGCATACTCCTGATACGCCTTCCAGCTTTCGATATTTTCCATTACCAACGCTTCCAGGTATGTCTCGATTTCCGGTTTGTTTTTTTCATTGTTATTAACAAATTCCGACTTCATGATTTCGGAAATATCCGTGTCGCCGGATTGAATATTTTTAAATATCATTTGTAATAATTCCTCATCTTCAGCGGGTGATTTTTCCAAACCAATGAAAAATTCGGGCTTTTTTTCATCGGTTTCCAAAAGATAAGCCACCACTTTTAAATGCTTTGCTTCCACCACCGGTTCCGCGCTGCCGGCCGATTCCAAGGTTTCCTTTGCCTTGATCCCTTCCGGGCTTAAAGCACGCCCGCCCATTTTACCTTTTACTTTCTTAATAAAATTATTTCGCTCCAAGACTTTCAGTCCGGGATCCTCCGCGCGCAGCCCGACAATGTCTTTTAAATTAAAATCCGTTTGGTTTTGATCGGATAGATACTCGAGTATCTGCTCAAAAAGGACGTAAGCTTCCTGGTTATGGTCCCTCAAGTCTTTGATGTTTATAGGCGAATTTTTGCCTGGTGTCGCGGGAGCGTTCATTGCAAGTAAAACCACCAGCCAAAGGAAGGGACGGGTGATCCGCAGAATATATTTACCCGCGGTATTGCCAATCATAGTTTTGGTTCGCGATACATAATTCCGGATATGATTTGTTTGGTTGTTTATTGCTTTTGCCGCGTCGTCCCAAAGGCGTGTTCCTCCGCCAAGAAAAGCCGGCGGGGACACCCCTTCCCGTGACGGTTTTCCCCTCCACCAGATTAATAATTTGTTGGCGGTGTAGATGATGGTTCCCAGGAAAACCAGGTGATAAATCCCAGACGCTGAAACCGCCTGATCAAACACGATATTCATTCCCACCACCGGAAGCAATGCCCGCGACACCACATTTCCGGACTTTTTCATGGCCTCCCACTGCTTTCGTTCCTCCTCTGATTTCGCCTTTGCGTAAATATCGCTTCCTTTGCCGGTCGCTTTAAATATTTTAACCAGGAATTTATTTTCCTCTAAAGTCAAAACCTCCCCAAATAACCCCGGCATAATTTCCGCCAACAACCCCAGCCTGCTCTCGCTGCTGTTCACGCCATCTCGGTTTAACAATTCCAAATCAATAATTTTTTTTATATCTTCAGTCATTGTTTTTTTTATCAGTTTTTGTATGTCTTCCCCGCTTAATAACTCCGTCAAATATTTCGCGTCATTTTTGTCAAAAATCATTTGCAGCTCGTCCATAATTTCAGCCGCTTGTATCGCTTCAAAATCCCCTCTGCTCATACTCTTTTCAATTTTAGCAATCATGGTTTCATTGAAAAAAGCCTTTATTTCCTCCTCCGTTTTATCCCATACCTTGCCAACCTGTTTAAACTCCGCCGGCGTCAGGCCGAATTTTAATTCACTTGCATGCTTGCCTCTTAAACTGGTTCTGATCTCGATAATTCGCGCGTAAAAAGATTCCTGTTCATCCCGCTTTACCGCCCGGGCAAGCGCGCCGATTGCGCTTGGCATCATTTTATCTTTATATTTGACCTCTGCCAGCCATTTCCCGATCTTTTGAATGTATCTTCGAACCTGCTCTAATTCCCCTTTCGTGCGGCCATTTTCAAAAAGCCTGGCTAGTTCTTCATACTCCGCTTCTCCTATAAGCGCTATAACCTTCTCTTTGTCCGCCGGCTCTAATGACTGATTAGTTCTCTCTTTTAAATCCCGGATAATATCCGCATATAAATCCCCGCTTGATTTTTCCGATGCTTTTAAAAGCCGCTCATAATCCGACGGTTTTAAAATATTTTTTATATACGTCCGGTGGACCTGAATAAATTTCCGGATTTTATTGAATTTTTCCTCTTCATTAGTTGATAGGTCCGCCCAAAGCCTCGGGTATTTTTTTTGTAATTCCGGGTCAGCCTGAATCACCGGCCATAAAATCGCTTTGATTTTAATGCCATCTCTCTCTTTAAGACCGAGGTTGAAATCCCGCTTTGCTTTTCCTTCCAAAGCGTTCCCTATCCCGGATTTTTCATCTTCCGGCATGCTGCTTAGCACATCATTAATATTTCCCAATGCCTCTTCAAACTCCCGGCCGCTCTCCTTTTCCTCCTTACTCAGGGAATTATGGATTTTTTCCAGCGGGGTCAAAAAGAGTATGGCTTTTACCTCGTGGAATTCACTTGCTTTAATCGCTCGCTCCGCTTGCCGTCTCTCCCCTGCCGGGAGGATCCGCAGGACCGCGTCAGTTGGCGTCCTTTGAAATATCTCCCTAACTTCCGGTACCGTTTTACCTTGCATGGCCGCATTAAGGTCTTTCATATCCGTCGAACTAATTACTGTTTTTATTTTTGCGAAAACCGTTTTTTGTTCCAGCCTTTTAAATCCAAGGCCGATTTCACTGATCACCGCCGGATCATTGGTCTGCAAAAGCATTCGCATATCAACTTCGTAGTTTTCTCTTTTTTCAGTTTCAGAAATATCCACTAAGTCTTCCGCCAGCGCGACCCGTCCGGCTTTAGCCGGTTTTATTCCGGGCGCCTCATTTTCCACAATCGTTTCTAAGCTTCGCGATAATTCCTGAAAAACTTCCAGGTTTCCCAATGTTTGAATAAAATGCCAGCCCGCTTCCTGCATTTTCAGCTTTTGCCACACCTCCCAAAAAACATGCGGCGCGATTTCTATTATCCCTTGTAATTTTTCTTGACTATCATTCCCATCCGCCGCCAGGTATTCCGCGCGGTTTACCAACGGCGTATTAATTTTCTGTATGTAATTAATGATTTCTTTTTTAATGACATCTGCTTGATCTTTAATTGCCTGTTCCATTTCCGTTTTAGCTTCAGTTAATATTTTCTTGAGCCGGAATATGTTTTCGTCTGCCACTGCTTTTTCGAGAGCCGCAAAATCACCTGCCGGAATAACCGCTTTTATTTCCTCCGGCTTGCTGTTCATTAATATTCCGACCTGTTTCGCTATCTCGTCTTGGTTTTCATCCGGCTTGTTCAGGCAATCTGATAAGCTTTTCTTTCCTTGGCTGGTAATTATTCCGGCCAATTGCATTTTTTCCAAATTAGTTTTACGCCATCCTAATATTTTCTGCTTAATCTCATGAAATTCTTCAAAATCCCGGCTGACTAATAATTGTCCGACCAAGGCATTCGGATCGTTGGACAGTTCCTGGAAGGGGCCTGCCTTCCCGTTTCCGCGCACTCCGGTCCCTGGCCTCCCCGGGATTCCTGCCGCGAAACTCATCACCACGCCGGATTCGATGCCGGGATTCAATCCCAATAGATTATAAACCGCCAGGAGCGCTAGTAAGGCTACGCTAATGATATACGGCAGAGCCTGGCCAAAACCGGTTTTGCTCTTGGAAATCCACATGCTTATCCGATTCGAAAAATCTTTTAATCTTGCCGGGTAGTCAAATATATTTTTACTCCCTTTTTCTGCCAACCAGGCTTTGGCAACGCCGGCGCTGGGTTCAGGCATTATCTCGACATTGCTCGCTCCTATTTCATACCTGGCTATAACCGGTGTGGTAACAACCCGGCCGCCTTTTTTCGGAAACAGCGCGGAAATATGATTCGTATAAGTGACAAATACAATTTGCGCGTTCTTGAAAATATTTTTCGGCTCAATTCGCAAATTATTCGCCAACCATTTATCCGCTTCCTCCCGGTAGGCCGCATACAATTGCTCTCCGGTTTTTACTTTGCTTTTCAATTTCTCGATAATTCCGTTGGTCGTCAAAATCTCTATGGTATCATCAAATAATTTTTGCCCCGGATTTAACGCGCTAATTGATACTACCTGTTTTACTTTTTCTAATGGCGTCTGGGGATAGGCCGTCTCGATCGCTAAAATATTCTGGTTCTGGGCCAGCAGTTTTTCCAGCGGCGTTTTCCGGTTCTTCAGCAGCGCGAAGTACGGGTTGACGATATCCTGATGATTCAGCCGCGGTTTTACGCTTACGTATGATATTCCTTGCCGCCTGAGCTCCGCCAGGACTATTGGCGCATGATACCCGCCGATTACCATCATCGCGATCCGGGTATCATGACGCTTCATCCGGCCCAAGGTGCGCTTGACAAACTCCCCGCTGCGCTCATCCGCTACCCGGTAGAAATGTTTTACCTCTTCCAGATAAGCATCCAGTTTGTACACTTGCGCATCCAGCATGAATTCGTCCCGCTCGTCATGGCGGGCGATATATTCCATGAACCGCTTGACCTGGAACGCTTCCGGTTGGCTCCGATATTCCGCGATCTCTTCCGGCGCGGCCGAGATGTTTACTAATTTTTCGATGATGTCCAAACGGCGGCCCAGTTCATCCAGGGTTTCCTGATCCGACGAAGTATATAGCCGCGCGCGCAGACGCCGGTCTAACACTTCCACTTCCCGGAACAATTCGTCTGAATCCACGGCCTCGGCAAACACCTTCGTGCGCATGGATACATACCGCCCCAGGTTGGGATAAGCGTCTATTTCCTCTTTCTGCTTCCGCGCGTATTTGTACAGAAATACACAGTATTTCAGCAGCGGGATCTTGCCTTTTCTAAACGCTGTGCGCTCCGTGTCAAACACTTTCAGGACTTCGTGGTACACATCCCGCTTGATCTCATTTAAGGTCTCGCGCAGATCATAAACATATCCCTGACTCTCGTTGTTCAGGAACTTCATGACTGATTCGCGGTTGGCCGCATACAGTTCCTCACTCTCGATCCCTTCCAGCCAGATGGGATGTTTGCCCGCCACCGCGTACAATTCCGCGCCGGTCATCTTGCCCTGTTTGACCAGATACTCTCCAACTTCACGCTTCACGCTCTCTATCGGCACGCTCGAAAGCTTGGTAACATTAATCGGCCGGGACGCGCCTTCCACATTCACCAGCTTCAGGCTGTGTTCCTGCGCCAGCTTATCGATCATCCCGGCGATATTAGTCTGCACTTCAAAGTTGCAATGCAGGTCATGAACACACACCACTAAATTCTCTCCACCCTGATACGCTTCGGTTATGGTCCCAAGTTTTTTAGGAAATTTTACCGGGTTTTGATTGAAAAGAACTGTTCGGGCTAATCCCGGAAATACATGCGGCTCAAAGGCCCATGTCAGGTATGGAAACACAAAGGTGATACTCACTAAGATCGAGATGATCTTATACCATGCCCGGCACTGAGGTTTATGCCATTGGGACATATAAACCACTTGAGATGGACTTTTATTTACTGAATGGGTATTGGATTTTGTCATTAATAATTTATCCTTAAAGAAATTTGCTGAAACCAAAATTTTAGTATATCACATTTTTTTTAGTAATTCATTTTTTCAATTATTTATTTTATTTTAAAAGCAAAAAGTTCTCAGGGTTTCATTTTGAGACAATTGGTCTTTTGTTTTTAATATTATAAATACCTTATTTTATTCATTATATAATTATTGCTGTAATTTATTTGTTATTTAATACGGGGGAAGCCCAGTTGTTATTCGAATGCTGATAAAAAGCATTTATTGGATTGTGAAATATGT
>DAOVYW010000234.1 GCA_030635415.1 Candidatus Firestoneibacteriota bacterium | reverse complement strand
ATTGCAGGTCGCGATGATACCCCGTAATTAAATTTGTTGTAACCATGAGCATCTCATTTGGTAATGCCTTTAAGCGATTACATTTTGCCCGTATTATTTCAAAAAGATCCGGATTTTTTTGATGGGGCATAATACTGGAACCGGTAATCAATGAATCAGGGAATGATAAAAAACTAAAATTGTTTTTCAGCAATAATCTTAACTATATCTTCCCCGCGCTACCCAGTACGTTTACTATTTTATGCTTAACGATTTCCTGAATGGCGTCGCGCGCCGGGCCTAAATACTTGCGTGGGTCGAATTCCGATGGTTTTTCAGCAAAAACCTTGCGGATAGTGGCAGTCATGGCCAGACGGAGGTCAGTGTCAATATTGATTTTGCAAACCGCTCCTTGGGACGCTTGGCGGAGCATATCCTCGGGTACACCCTTGGCGCCGGGAAGATTCCCACCGTACTGGTTGCATTGCTGGACGAGGTTCTCCGGGACCGAAGATGAACCGTGCAGCACAATCGGGAAGCCGGGCAGCAGTTGGGCGCACTTCTCCAGCCGTGGGATATCCAGCTTGGCTTCGCCCTTGAATTTATAAGCACCGTGCGAAGTTCCAATGGCAATAGCCAGCGAATCCACGCCGGTGGCGTCCACAAACTCTTTAACCTGGTCCGGATTAGTCAGATGCGCGTCCTCGGATTTGACATTAACCGCGTCCTCAATGCCGGCCAGCGTGCCCAGCTCGGCTTCCACCGAGATGCCGCGTTCATGGGCGTACTCTACTACACGTTTGGTTTCCCGGATGTTTTCCTCGAAGGGCCGGGAGGAGGCATCAATCATCACGGAGGTGAAACCGCCGTCAATGCAGGATTTACAGATCTCGAAATCCTCGCCGTGGTCGAGATGGAGCACAATGGGAATATCCACTGTTTGCAGAGCGGCTTCCACCAGTTTCATGAGATATTCATGCCGGGCGTATTTACGGGCCCCGGCTGAGACCTGTAATATCAGGGGCGAACGTGCTTCCTGGGCGGCGTCTACGATACCCTGGAGTATTTCCATATTATTGACATTAAATCCTCCGATGGCATATCCTTCGGCATAAGCTTTTTTAAACAAATCCTGACTTCCGACTAACGGCATCTTGAAAAATCTCCTCTTCTTTTGAAATTTGCGCCCTAATCAAGCTGCAACAATTGGACGATATTATATTCAAAATTGCCGGGAAAGCAATATAAATTTTAAATATTTTGCATCCGATTACTTACAACGTTATAAAGGGATATCGGACATTTCGCCCTTATGCGGCGCCGCCTACATTAGTAATCAGTTGTAATTTTTTTATATTGTGATTCTGCCGCGAAACCCCCTAAGATGTCATTGCGAGCGACCGTAGGGAACGCGGCAATCTTATTTTATCCTTATACCTGAATTTTGCACCAAATTTAGCTCTCCAGCATCACCTGGAGCCCTATTTGCGAATAATTCCGTGCAAGAAATTTCTTGCACGGAAACCAATTTGGTTATGATTCACTATAGTAAAATATTTTACTAACCAATACTATGGCGGCCTAATTCAAACAGTTCTGTGTTTTGCTGCAAAATTCAGGTAATAAATTAACTCCGGCAGTGTGCCACGAAGTTTCATAAAAGATGAAGGGGTTGACTTTTAATTGACTTTTTAGGGAGAATTGTTTATTTTTCTCTTAAAGAGATTATAAAAATTCCTATCAATCAATAATTATATCCTGTCATGATAGTAGAAAAGTTACGTCAATATTAAATAAAACTAAAATTGATATTATATTGTTAGCTTTGCATATACCAAATATTTCGGGGGAACAACTATGCGAAAAGACATCATACACAAGCGTGCAGACGGTAGCCCCCGGGTGCGAGAAGTGGCGACCTTGGTCTTCTATATTCGTCATCCCCACCGGGCGATTGCCGATGGCGTAATCAGGCACATCCGGGCTTTTGTCGATCTCGTTTCCTACCGGGAACTGACGTTTGCATTTGACGATAACGGCCATGGCCTGAACCTGAATGAACGCTCCCTAGAGCTACTCTTGAAGCAGCGCTTCGACCCGAATGTCCCCAACGGTCATCTGGAACTGGAAAGCGGCGAGAACCTGGCACCGGCTTTCGGCCTGGCCTACTCCGGCAGCGCGCTGACCACACCCGGCACAGAAAGAGATACCAGCTCCCTGCAGTGCTGGGTTCCCAGAAGATTCTTCCTTGCCCATCGCAGTGAGGTCGAGGCTTTCTTCGACGAGACAGCACGCACCCTGCCGTTCACTTTTGCCTACCTCGGTTACGGCCTTTCCGGTGATAATATATACCTCAAGCAAGGCATTGGAAGAAGGTACCCCGGGCTTGATATCGCTGACCTGACAAGCGTCGGGATGGACCTCGGCAACAAGGCCGCCGGCGTCTATTGGCTGAACCTGCTCGGACCCGAGTTGACCGCAAAGCTTGGGGGCGTGGAGGAAATACGCAATTCTCTTCCGGACGGGATCGAGGTGGGCGCCTTTTCCGGCGATACCTGCCGCATCCGCTTGGGCGAGATGCCAGAAATCGGCGATGTCAACCGGCGCCAGGTCTTGCCACTTTACCGGGTTTTGGCCGGTTTCTTCGAGGAGCGCGGCGTTCTGCACCTACCCCAACATGTCGTCTATTATTTTGATGAGACCGGCAAACCGGATCGCGAAGCGATGGAGGCCTGGCACCGTCGCTTCCTGGAATAGGTTGGCGAAAAAGGAATCATGGTGATCGGTAGCAAGCTTAAATTATTTCTATTTTAATTGCATTATTTTTTAATTTTCAAAGATTATCATTTTGTTGTAAATGATATTAAAGAAAACAAGAAAACAGGACGGAGTTAGCTTAGCTTCATAATTAAAATGAGCCGAAGAAGAAATGATAAGGAAAGAAGAATTAAAACGAGCGGATCGGAATTTTGAGCGAATAGCGGAAAAGTGTTATGAAACTAAGCTAACTCCGTCCT
>DAOVYW010000101.1 GCA_030635415.1 Candidatus Firestoneibacteriota bacterium | reverse complement strand
TATAACCGTCTGGATTTTAAAGTTGACATAATATTTTAGCTTGGGTTAAACTTTACTTGATAAATAATTTTCTATTTAACAACCTAGAAACTCAAAGGAGTATGTGTATGTTTAGATTTTTAATATTTTTACTGCTATGCGCGAATCCCCTGGTTGTTTTTGCAAGTTCAGAGTCAAATCCTATCCACCCTGATGAACCTGCCGAGTATACAGCAGATGTACGTTTCTCTATCGAAAATGCCTTCAACTCACTAAAAGAGATTGAAAAATCATTGATCAGTTTTCAAAAACTAACAGACGCTATAAGGTCCAAAAAAACCATTAATCTCAACCGCTTTGCTTCCACTGACTGGGAAATGCAGAATTTGGGATTTCCAAACCTGGTTGCCGCAATTACAGGAGCATTGCATAAACAAAATTTTTTAATCAAAAAAACCAAATATGACTTAGCGTGCGAGCAAAGAAAAAACGGTGCCATCACCAAAAAAGATTTTAAGCAAGCATTAAAACAATATCAAGAAGCCCGGGATAAATTCAAAAAATTCCAGAGTGCTATTGTTATTACTGACTAAAGCCACAAGGCAAGGCGGTCACCTTACCTGCGGTGAGCGCGGACCTAAGAAACTTTCCTTTAGCCACTCATAGAACGGTGCTCAGGATAAAAATAAAGCGCGTCTAGGGTATTAAAGTCGGAAACCGTTCCCGCCAGGCTACCGGCACTTTCACTGGTACACCCTGACGCTCGAAAAGCAAATAATTATAGCGCCAGCCAAACCAGAAAAGATCGCGGGTGATTTCCACATCCGCCCGGCAGTAGGCTTCCAAGGCTTCCCAGTTGCCTTCCCGGTACCAGGCGATGGCTTGCAGTCCTTCCGCGGTTTTACCCCGCTGCAAGGTAGATTGGGCTAATTTGTCCAACGCGATACGATGCCCCAATCTTTGCCAGACATCCTTGGCAAGATCAAAGGTCCGGATGCGATTCACATGGTTACTGTACGGGGAAAGCACAGTCAGATCAAAGCGTTCGATATTATATCCCACCACCGCATCGGCCGAGAGCAGATGCTGTATAAGTTCTCCTGCTTTATCTTCCCGGTAAGTCATATACGCCCCGGTAGAATGATCATACACCACTCCCAGGGAAAGCCCCATGCGGCTGATGTTCCCCCATCCCCCCACTTCGGCCGCGCTCTTTTGGGTCTCCAGGTCAAAAACCAGGAGTCGAAACTCCTGATCCGGAAGATGAGAGGTCGCTTCCGGTTGAGTTATAGTGTTTTTCTCCTTTCTTTCGGCCGGCAGCTCTATCCGACTCCGGGACCAAGAGGTAAAATTCAGGTCCGAAATGGTTTCACGTGCAAGCGCCTCTAAAATCATCCGGCCGGCCGGCTTATCCAGGGATTGATTTCGGCTGCCGCATTTGGGCGAATGAATGCAAGCCGGGCAGCCTTCTTCGCAAGCACACTCCGCAATAATCTCCCGGGCACCGGACAGCCAATCCTTCCGCACAGCCAATCCCTTGGCAGCCAAACCAACTCCGCCGGAAAAACCATCATATATTACAATCGCCGGCTGATCAAGCTGCGGATGCGCCATGGTGGAAACTCCGCCCAAGTCCCAGCGATCACAAAGCACCTGAATCGGTAGTGCGGCGATTAAGGTGTGTTCCACTGCATGCAGGCCCCCCGCAAAATCCATTTTATATTCCCCGCAACGGCGGCGCCAGATTCCGGGCACGGTTATGACCACTGCCTGAGTTTCGAAAATTCGCGGCGGGAGCTGGAGTTTATGTTCTGAAATAAGCGACTGGTCCCTGACCCGACGGCGTTCATAGGCTACCACCTTTTCCGTTACCCGAACCTGCGCTAAGCCGGTCGTGAACCACTCGGCCGAAGTTCGCGCTACCTGTCCGGCCGGGATGTCCAGAATCTCGATCTCTTCCGAACCGGTATATTGGGTATACCAATCGCCGGATGCTACTCTCACCAAAACGGTGTGCTCGATAAGTTCCAAGCCTACCACTTCATATTGCAGGCCGGCATGCAAATAGATCGCGCCGGGATGGCACTCCTTGAATACCCGGGATTCTTCAATGCTACCAAAAACACGTCCCTGGTCGGCGTGTTTAATTACATACTGTTCCCCGGCCGACCGAATCTTTATACGACGATGAGGCAGCTTGCGGGCGCTGAACCAGCGATCCGCTTCCACCGTCTCAGTTAACAACCCTTCCTGAACCAATCCGGGAAGAAGCTGCCACGCTGCGGAACCGAAACACTCCGCATCTTCCCGGGTCAGAGGAGCTTCCCGGGCAGCGCAGGGAAAGTGTTGCCGCAGGATTTGATGATTATCCGGATCTAATACGCAGTTCTCAAACCGGGCCTTAAAAAAAACCTCGGGATGATTGAGAAAATAATGATCCAAGGCATCGGGCAGCGCAATTAAAACCATTAAGGCCTCCCGTTGCCGGCCGGCCCGTCCGACCCGCTGCCAGGTACTGATCATGGTGCCGGGATAACCTACCAGCACGCAAGCATCTAATCCGCCTACATCAATCCCGGATTCCAAAGCGCTGGTACTTATCACCGCGGATAATTCTTCCCGGAAAAGCCGCTGCTCTATAATCCGGCGCTCTGCGGGCAGATATCCGGATCGATAAGCCGCAATCCGCGACTCATAATGCGGAGCAGCTTCTTTGACCCAAATATGGATTAATTCCGTGATTTTACGGGATTTGGTAAATACAATTGTCTTTATTTCATGATCCAGGCATTCACATAGAATTTTCGCGGCTTCATGGTATGGACTGCCGCTGGGATTGACCAGGACAACATGCCGGCCCTGCCGGGGAGCGCCGCAGCGCTCTATCACATTAAATTCCTGACCGGTCAACAGTCTTAAAAACTCCTTGGAATTGGCCATAGTTGCCGAGCTGGCAGCCAGGGTCGGACCCGGATGACCGCAGAGACGCTGCAACCGCCGCAAGATCAAGGCCACGTGGGATCCAAATACTCCCCGGTAAGTATGGGCTTCATCTATTACTATCACGCTAATCCGCCGGAAGAAATCCATCCAGCCTTCGGCATACGCCAACATGCCGTAATGGAGCATATCCGGATTGGTAAATAAGACCCGGGGCGGATTGCGCTTGAGCCGGGCCCGCGCGGAAGGCGGCGTATCTCCATCGTATACGGCTGCGGTTAGTCCGGGAATTTTAAGCGCTTTAAAAAACTCCTCCAGGATTTTTAATTGATCCTGGGCCAGGGCTTTTAAGGGAAACAGGTAGAGCGCGCGGCTATTAGGATCTTGTAGAAGTTTTTCGCAAACCACCATGTTATAAATTAAGGTTTTGCCGGAAGCGGTCGGGGTCGTAACTGCCGTATGCTCTCCCCGCCGGAGCATCTCCATAGCCTCGACTTGGTGTGAAAAGAGCCGGGAGATCCCGGATATTGCCAAGGCTTGACGCAAAGGTTCGGGCCAGGATTCATCCAGTTCCTGGAAATCGGGTGGTCCTGGAGGCAGATAACGGTAGTGAACCACCTGGCCGGCGTATTTAGGAGACCGAACCAGACGATCAACCAAACCGCGGATATTTTTTTGCATTAAGACCATCCTAACCGGATTTTTTGCTGAACAGCACTACTGTTCCATCAGCAGCTGCAAAATAATCACATCTTACTGTGAAGAACCACAAATTAATTTCTCTCCCTTGACGGGCGAGGCTAGGAGCTTGAATGGCACTAACTTAGACATTTTTTCGGCGTTCCAGTAGGGGCACGGCGCGCCGTGCCCCTACATAAAACAGTGTTGCATGCAACATAATAAAGTTTTATGCAGAGGTCGTATAAAAACATTTTAAGTTAGTGCCATTCGGGATTAAGTCGGGTAGGTATTTATTCCTTCTCCGCAGACGGTTTGGTTTCCATTTTGGCCTTGATAAAATCCTGGTGATCTATCCAGAGAAGATTGGATATTTTCCGGATGGTTTCCTGCTCGGAATGGCTCAGCTTATGGTCAGCCCAAGCTACGGCAAAGAGCTCACGCAGAAGTCGAAGCCGCTCAGAATATTCGCACTGCTGATTTACTTCCCGGGTAAATCCCTGCCAATCCAGCCGTTCCTCAATTGCCCGGCGGGAAGCCTCGAGAATCTCGTCCTGTTCCTGCGGATCAGAATAGTGGTAGCGAGCCAAAATTTCCCGCTTAGCTTGCTTTTCCCTCTCGGTTACACGTCCATCAGCCTTGGCTACCAGGGAAAGCATAGCTCCTAAAACCACCCGATAGGTTAAGCCCGGTTTGGGTTTACTCTCGCCCCGGCTCACTAATGCGCTCAAATGATCAAGTATTCCCATAGCCGCGGTTCTATTACCCAAACAACCGGGACAACATGGTAGAACGGGAATCATAGGCAGCCATGATGTCTTTCAGTTTTTCCTGCATAATGTGTCTCTTTCTGTGGTTGGTTATGAACTTAACCCCTAATTGGAAAGCATATTTCCCGGCCGGCTGCTTCCAGATAACTTCTCCTTCGGTTTTTAACGATTGGTCAATTTCTCGACTGCGCAAAAACATCTGCAACTGCTCACCCGGCGGGAATTCCCGGGCTGACTTCACGCAAATTCCACCTACCGAGAGGTTAACTACTTCCGCAAAATGTGCATAATGCACTATTCCTTGCCGGGAATATATTTGGACTTTCCTCCGCGCAGCCGGCTGAATACGTTTACTCGCACGTTTTTCCTCAAGCTTTGTCATCTCGTGCCTCCTTTAGGAATAGTATCAAAATATTATGATATCGTTGGTTGGGCTAGACTCAAAGCTTCAGTAAGATTAACTAAATATTGCGCAGTCCGATCTCCCTAACATGAGGCCGGGCAATTTCCATAAAGCGTTCCAGCACCTCCGGGGGATATGGCGGACGTTGGGCCAATGAGGGGTCCAGGACATGCATGGGCACATACTGTTGAAGGTAATATGCCGAAGCCCCTGAGATCAATTGTGATATTATCTCAATATCCCCTTCCCTGACCATTCCGGGAACGCAGGTTGTACGGAATTCATAATCAAGATCGCTGGTCTTGATCCAATCTATCGTAGTCCTTATCCGGTGGGCGGCGTCCGCCGGTGCTTGCAACTCCTGCGAATAGCGCGCCGGGTCCAGCTTAATATCCACGGCCAAATAATCCACCAGGCCCGCACCCGCCGCGGCTGCCAGGACATTGGATTGCATACCATTCGTGTCCAGTTTAACCGATAAACCGGTAGCTTTAAGACTCCGTAAAATCTGGAAAAGCCGGGGATGCACGGTGGGTTCCCCACCGGTTACTACTACCCCATCCAGCAGCTTACGACGCCGCTCTAAGGCCTCCACTAACTCCTCCAGCTGCAAATCCTCCAACTTCTGTCCGGAATCAAGCAGCGAACTGTTGTGGCAGCAGGGACAACGCAGATTGCATCCATTTAAAAAAACCACGGCTGCCACCTTACCGGGATAATCGATCAGAGATATCCCCAAAAAACCTTTTATCCCCTGGACAATATTCACTTTACCGGCCTTTCCTTCTTCTTCAGTTCGAATTCCCTGCGATCCTTAAATTCCTCCTGTTTACCTTTATTCCATTGCTGCACCGGACGAAAATACCCCACCACCCGGGAATAAACCTCGGTTTTTTCCATACACTTTTTAGACATAATTATTCACTCCTTTTTAGCGAACTCGCGAGCAGCCGCCGGATGATCGCCTGGTTCCCTTACCTTTTCCTGCGGCTGGAAGCCGGCTTTCTCCGGGATGTCCGGGGACGCTTCTTCCTTGGTATAGGGACACTCGTAATGCTCACCGCGAATATATCCGTGCACCGGACAAATAGAAAAAGTAGGCGTAATGGTAAAGTAAGGCAAATGATATTGCTCCGCTATCCGGCGAACCAGGG
Source organism: Candidatus Firestoneibacteriota bacterium (assembly GCA_030635415.1). Lineage (GTDB taxonomy): Bacteria > Oederibacteriota > JAAXVQ01 > JAAXVQ01 > JAUVAV01 > JAUVAV01. The sequence goes on along the minus strand of DAOVYW010000101.1, from coordinate 2,413 downwards.
TACCGCAAGCTTTATAATTATCCAGACTTTCGCCCAGGAAAACATGTAAAACCGTACCCCCGGTATAAAGTCGCTGGAGTTCATCCTGATGTTCCAGGGCTTCGAAAACATCCAGCGTGCTATCCACTGCCAACTGAGTGGAATTGGTATAATAGGGCTCCTCCTGGCCGGATGCGATAATATCCGGAAACTCGCGCCGGTCCGCGCGGGCAAAGCGATAGGCCGTTCCTTCCCCCGGCGTAGCTTCCAGGTTATAAAGTTCTCCGTCCTCCTCCTGGTATTCCTGGAGGCGGAGGCGCATGGTTTCCAAGGTCCGGATCGCTAAATTCCTTCCTTCCGGAGTTGCAATGCCCTGACCTATAAGGTTCAAGGCCGCTTCATGCATGCCGTTCAGTCCAATGGTGGAAAAATGGTTGGTCCAATACTGTCCGGTCCGCTGCCTGATCGCTCCCAGGTAGAATTTGGAATATGGATAAAGATTTTTTTCCGTATAGCGTTCTAAAATTTTTCGCTTGATCTGCAAGCTCTCGCGGGCCGTATCCATTAGATTCAGAATTCGCGCCTGAAATTCCTCTTCTGAGGTTGAGAGATATGCCGCCCGCGGCAGGTTGAGAGTAACTACGCCTAAACTGCCGGTGAGCGGATTGGCGCCGAATAACCCCCCTCCGCGTTTACGCAATTCCCGGTTATCCAGCCGAAGCCGGCAGCACATAGAGCGGGCATCTTCCGGATCCATGTCACTATTGATAAAGTTGGCGAAATAAGGTATTCCGTATTTAGCCGTCATGGTAAAGATATCCTGCATAATCGGCGCATCCCAATCAAAATCCTTGGTTAAATTATAGGTGGGAATCGGAAAAGTGAAAATCCGGCCATGCGCATCCCCTTTCATCATAACCTCGCAAAAAGCCCGATTCAGCATATTCATCTCGTCCTGGAATTCTCCGTAAGTCCGGCTCTGCAACTCCCCCCCCACAACTACCGGTTCATTCCTGATATTGCCCGGGACCTGCAAGTCCAGCGTAATATTGGTAAAGGGGGTTTGAAAACCAACCCGCGTAGGCACATTAACATTGAAAATAAATTCCTGCATGCATTGCACGACCTCCCGGTAAGTAAGCCGGTCGTAGGCGATCAAAGGAGCCAGATAAGTATCAAAATTAGAGAAAGCCTGGGCCCCGGCCGCTTCCCCCTGAAGAGTAAAAAAGAAATTACAGACCTGTCCGAGAGCCGTCCGGAAGTGCTTGGCCGGCCGGCTCTCGGTTTTTCCATAAGCGCCCTTGAGCCCTTGCAGCAGCAAATCCTTTAAATCCCAGCCGCAGCAATATACCGATAGCGAACCCAAATCGTGAATATGCAAATCACCATTCAGATGGGCATTGCGAATATGCTCGGAGTAAATCTCTTCCAGCCAATACTGCGAAACCAGGATTGCGGTTATATGATTGTTAAGTCCCTGAAGGGAGTAACTCATGTTGGAGTTTTCTTTGATCCGCCAATCATTCTTTCCTAGATAATTTTCAATTATTTCATTGGCCGAGGAAAACAGTTCCCGCGTCTGGCGCAGCTTGGAATGCTGTGCCCGGTAGAGGATATATTGTTTGGCTACCTCTTTGGAGCCTTCATCCATCAAAGCCTTTTCGACTTCATCCTGCACATTCTCTACGGTGGGAACCTTTTCGGATTTATATTCAGCCCGCAGGATGTTGTGGACACAGTGCGCCAGTCTTTGAGCATGCGCCAGATCATGCTGCCCGGTAGCGGCCATAGCCCGATAAACCGCATCCACAATTTTCTGTTCATCAAAGGACACCAGACGTCCATCACGCTTTCTAATCTGGTTAATAGCTTTATTTTCCCTTGGTTTATCGCCCCTTAATGAATTTAGTCTCACTGTCTTTGCCGAGAAAAAGCTCTTCTTTACTGGAAAGAATGCTGTTTTGTATACAGCAGAAAATGCTATATTTGATTAAACAATCACAATATATTGTTTAATTAAATTATCATACACTATATATAGTGTATATATCGAAAAGCGTCAAGCCTTTTATTTATGAAATTTAAGCATAGAGGTTTATTTTTTTTCGAAGTGGGAGAATATTAACCCAAGGTGATATTAGTGTCCAGTGTTTTTTTTGAAATTAAAAATCACTGGTGTATGTTATTTTGAGAATAGATAAATTTAAATTCTTTCATCTTTTTGAAATGGCAAATTAAGGGAAATTGCTTTAAAAAGTGATTGTATTTTACCCCTTTACAGAAAAAGGAATACGGGGGGATTTTTCTAGTGTAGTGTCTCTTAAATAACGGTACATTTGTCATTGCGAGCAAAGCGAAGCAATCTCGGTTTTTCTGGCGTTTCGAGTTCAAAACAGATTGCTTCGTCGCCAAAACCGCTCCTCGCAATGACTTT
>DAOVYW010000261.1 GCA_030635415.1 Candidatus Firestoneibacteriota bacterium | reverse complement strand
TCTATCTTTTTAAATCAGTATTTAATTAAATGGCTAATTGCTTATCTGGTTATTTGGTACCTGGCCTTGGTTATGGCGGCGCTGGGGATTAAGCTTTTAAGGCGGCCGGTGCGCCGGCTGGGTGGAATTCGTTGGATTATTAATCCCAGCATTAAACTGGCAAAAATATGGGGTGTTTCCCGCGATCAGGTTGGGCATGCTTTCGTACTGCTTCATAACCGTTTGGAAGTTTTGCCGTCTCCAATAAAAAATCCCGCCAGGCTTTTAATTCTGACGCCCCGCTGCCTGGGCCGGGAAAACATGCAAGGACTTCGAACTTTAAAAGAGAAGTATGGTTTCTCGCAAATAACGGCTTTTGGAGGCACCGAGGCCCGGAAGGCAGTCGATGAATATAAACCCCAAGGAATTGTGGCGGTAGCTTGCGAACGGGATCTATTAGTGGGAATCAAGGACCTTAATGGCCGTATCCCGGTGCTGGCTTTTTCCAATCAACGGCCCGAAGGCCCCTGTAAAAATACGAGAATCGATTTGCAAGTTATCGAGAATGCCGTGAAAATGTTTCTGGGTGTGTAGGTGGAGGGTATTAACTAATCAATAATCAAAGGAGGAAAGTATTATGCAAGTCAGTATTGATGAAACATTATGTACGGGGTGCAGTGTTTGTGTCAGCGAACTTCCCGAAGTCTTTGAGATGGGAGATGACGGGCTGGCCAAGGTAATTGTGACATCTCCTGAAAGTGAGCTGGCGGATAAGGCCAAAGAGGTTGTTCCCATTTGTCCAGCCAGCGCCATCAAGGTAGAGGAGTAGGCGCTGGATCGAGTCAAGCGGGAGATGCGTCCTCGGCCGGCAGCAGGGTGTTTTTAACCCGGACAAGAGATTACTTTCATGCGAGTGGCATTAATATCCGATGTTCATTCCAACCTGGAAGCGTTGGAGGCGGTACTGAAAGATATTCGTTCCACCGGGGTTGATGAGATTTATTCTCTGGGCGATGTAGTGGGTTATGGAGCGGATCCGGCGGCGTGTTTGGGTTTGGTTCAGTCAGCCTGCAAGATTATGCTTAGGGGGAACCATGAAAGCGCGCTTTTAGATTCCTCGCGAAAGGCTGATATGGCAACCAACGCGGTCCAGGCGATCAACTGGACCAGGAGTCAATTGTCCTCCCGGGAATTAAGCCTGATGGCAAGCTGGCCGGTGGTCAGCGTGGGTTCAGACGCACGGCTGGTTCATGCTTCGCCGGATCATCCCGGGGAGTTTCAATATTTAAAGAGCCGTTGGGATATGGAGAATGCGTTTAAATCCTTCTCGGAACAAATTTGTTTTTATGGACATACCCATCAGCCGGCCGCGGCGGAAGAAATTATTCCCGGCGCCATACGAATACTTCCGCCGCGCTCATTTATTCTAGATGCAAAATGCCGCTACCTGGTGAATGTTGGAAGCGTAGGCCAGCCGCGCAATAGAGATACTACCGCTTGTTGGGTACTGGTAACCAATCATCCGCCAGAGGTCGGATTTAATTCAGTCGCCTATGATATTCGATCCGCCCAGGAAAAAATCCTTAAAGCCGGACTACCGTCCATATTGGCAAAACGCTTGGCCGAAGGGGTATAATACCAGGAGAGAAGTGAGGGCGGCTTAAATTTGCAGCGATAGTGTCAAAATGGAACAAATCGCTCTTTTCGTTCCTTGCCAAATATATAAACCGTCTTTATAATTTGTTTTATCTTACAGAAGCATATTTCTATACCGGCCAGTGCTGAATTATAGAAAGGAAAATGTTTTGGGGCAGGAGCTGGAACTTCACGTTACGCAAAAGCTAGTAATGCATCCCATGCAGCAACAAGTCCTTAAAATGTTGCAATTGCCTACACTGGAATTTAATGAGGTTATACAGCAGGAAATAGCAGAAAATCCCATGCTGGAAGAGAAGGAACCTGAAGAAGGAGTGGATAAGGAAAATATAGATATGGGCATGCAGAAGAGCTGGGTGGACGAATCCGCAGCGTAAGATACCAAGGAAATAGAAGTGAATGAAGATGGGTTGGGACCTGAGGGATATAAT
>DAOVYW010000096.1 GCA_030635415.1 Candidatus Firestoneibacteriota bacterium | reverse complement strand
TAAATTTCTCTTGAAATCTTCCTCAAAACGGCGATACTGTTTCTTCATCTGTCCGACTCCTTCCGGGGGTTGACCCCATTATATCGGACAGGCTCACTAATTTTTAGGCTAAAGTTGTCCAGTTACAGGGGTGCAGTCCAGCTCGAAGTATTTCACTTTTATATCCATGATATTTTTCCACTTTTACTAATTTCAAATCCGAGTCTATTTTTTCGCCAAGTTGCTTTGCCAGAGGATTTTTGTCACGCGCCAGTTCATTTAAAATATAGTATATATCCTCATAATTTAGTTCTTCCTTAACTGCTCTAATTATATCTAAAGCCCGATATATTGAATCTGCTCGCTTATTTAGCTCTACATTGTATCCGGAACCATTGTTTTTACACCATTTTTTAATATTATTAGTGTCTAAAACACACTGGGTGATTGTCTCAGTCGAAATACCTGTAATTGCCTGCGATAATCCCGCGCCAAATAAAAAAGATACACTTTTCATTTTCTCGCCTACATTGTAATGGCTTTCTGCCCCTAAATCGTTATTCGGGCGAACACAAGGTTTGCCCCTGCCTTTTTCCCACCAGCCATCCCACACCGGCACCCAGCAACAGGGTCATAATACCTATGGGTATCAAACTAATAGGTTCTTTCCAGCCGATCAGAATAGCGGACGGCGAGAGTATTAAAAACGCGAGCACAACGCCTTTGAAAACGGGTCTCAGATTAATATTAGACGTAGCTACCACAACGCCGGTCACCACCCAAAAGCAAAATGCTGAGAGATTCGCGTCCCAGGAAAGTTTTTGCGCGATCATGGGCAGAACATCAAGTGCACCCGCGCCCGCGCCGACCAACACGCCTTTTACGATTTTTGTCATGTGTTTTTTCCTCTCGTCCCGTCAATGGGTGTATGCAATGCTCGCTTACAAAGGGCGCGCGCCGTGCGCCCCCTACAATGGGCGTATGCAATACGCCCCTACGATTTTTTAAACAATTTTTCCGCAGGGCAGCCCAACTCGCGCTGTTGGCAGTGGCAGCAGGCCAAAGCACCCCGGATGAATCCTTGTCCGGGAAAAGCCGCGATCAGTAACCCAACTACCAGCATTAACATGCACCACTTAAATTCCCGGAGCATGAAGAAAATGCCAATCGCAACCGGAATGAATACCACCAGCATGTCCGGCAGCAAAGTCAGCCAGCTGATTTTTCTTTGGGAGAATTTTTTCGGGTCCCCGGGTTTGAAAAACCAGGAACTGACAACACCTTTTCCGGAAAAGCACAGCCGGCCAAAGTAGTAACAATGCACACAGCCGGTGGCCATTAACTTGAATTCCAGGAATAAACAAAAAGCCAGATATACCAACATGGCCCACAAACCGATTTGCGATATGATCGCAGCCCCTAAGATATAAATGATTGCGGACAGTAAATTGGCCGCCAGCACTACCCAGGCCGGATAGTTTACAAAGATTTGTTTTTTCACCTGATCAGGACACATATAGTATTCTTCGGTTTCCCGGGTTTATTCCAAGTATTTTTCCGGAAAAATGTTTCCGCGGTTTAGAATACCGGCCGGGTCGAAGACACGCTTAACCCGGGCCATTTCCCGCAATCCCGGCTCTCCCACCATAATTTCCATAAAGGCATGCTTGATTTTACCGATGCCGTGCTCAGCGCTTACCGTGCCGCCGCGGGCCACGGCTTCGCGGGCGAACTGCAAATAGAGATCTTTGGCAGCCTGGAATTCCGAGGCCTGACAAGGCAGTATATTGACGTGCAGATGGCATTCTCCAATATGTCCGAAAATTAAATATTCCAGTCCCAGGCTCTCCAGGCCGCGGCGATAAATATTGAGCATTTCAGGAAAAGCTTTCTCCGGGACTGCCATATCGGTTCCCACCTTGGGGAAATTGCGCTGCCTAACCAGGCGGTTAACAGCTTCGGGCAGGGCATGGCGAAATTCCTGCAAACGCCGGACATCCGGTTCGGTTTCCGCATACCAGATCATGTTTTCCGATACCCCTCTTTGATCCAGAAATTCCGACCATTGTGTAAGTGCCTCATCCTGCTTGCCGGAAGAATACTCCTGTTCTATCAATAATACGGCCTGGCAGAGATCAGGGATATTGGGAAATTCCGGCCGGAGCAAATCCAGCGCCTGCTGGTTCATGAACTCCAGAGAAGCCGGGGCAAGGCTGGACCGGAAGGAGGAATCTAAGGCAGTACGGCGAATAATCGCGGCGCAATCAATGGCGCTCGATATATCCGGGAAAAAGACGGCCAGCGTGAAGCTGCCGGACGGTGCGCTTAGCAATTTAAGTTTTAGGGAGGTTAGCACTGCCAGGGTGCCGTCCATGCCGATTAAGAGATCAATCGGGTCCATATTCGGCGCGGAAAAATATCCGGCCGCGTTTTTAGTCACTTCCAGAGAAGGAAGCATGGGGCGTTGACATTCCAGCGTTCGACCGGAGGATAGTGGGAATTTCAGGACGTCAGGGGAGGTCCGGGATCGGCCGCGCTCCAGGCGCAGGATTTCGCCGGTGGACAGCACGGCGGTCAAAGCCAGCACATGTTTGCGCGTGGCGCCATATTTAAAACTCCGTCCGCCGCTGGCATTGGTCGAGGCATTACCGCCCAGTGTGCCGGTTTTCTCCGTGGGATCAGGACCGTAGATCAGGCCGGCCTGAGCAGCAGCGGATATCAGGGTTTCCAGCCGGACTGCCGGGCCAAGAGTTACCCAGCCGCCTTCTCCGGTAAGTTCAATCTTATGGAGCGTGTCCAGGCGTTCCAGGGAAAGCAGGGTGCCACCCCGGGCAATGCATCCTGCGGTTACTCCGGTCCTGCCTCCTACTATGGTGATGCTTTCTTTTTTAGGGGAGGCCTGCTTTAAATATTCAGCGATCTCGGATTCGGTCTCGGGAATTACCAGGCGTTCGGCATGTCCCTGGGTGAAACCCGAAGCATCTTCTAAATACCCGGTTATAACACTTGGATCGGTTTTAATCAGCAAGGCCGCAGCCTCCTTTCCTGGCGGATATCCTAGCATGGAGAGGCATGAAATTGGAACAGTAATTCTCTTGATTTAAAGATTTTATATGGTATATTAGTGAAAATTTTTGTGGGAAATGCGATGGCTGGATCAATGTGCGGTCTTCGGCATTCCTGGTTAACATATTAGCCGTTTGTTTGAACCTCGAAGGCAGTTTGTAGGGGCGTTTAATTAAACGCCCCCTACGTCTCATAATATAGATATCTCGGCTTTAGAGGGATTGGAAAAATAGCATGAAGAATTTACATACGTAAAAGCGAATGACTAACGTATTTCAAGAATATACGAAACGGAGCAACTAGTGAGAGCTTTATTAGTACTTGAAGATGGCAGAGTATTCCGCGGCCGGGCTTTTGGCGCGGAAGGGGAGATAGTGGCTGAGGTGGTATTCAATACCGGGATGTCCGGGTATCAGGAATTATTGACTGACCCTTCTTATTGCGGACAGATCGTAAATATGACCTATCCTTTGATCGGCAATTATGGCGTCAATGACGAGGATATGGAGTCGGATCGCATCCAGGTGGCTGGTTTTATAGTCCGGGAACTTTGCCGCTGGCCTTCAAATTACCGCTCGCAGGGCTCCCTGGAAGCATGGTTAAAAAAACAGGGAATTATTGGAATCGAAGGCATAGATACCCGGGCCTTGACCCGGCATATCCGGGAAGCCGGTAGTATGAATGGCGTGCTTACTACTAATGATGAATCCCTGGAGTCTTTAAAAAGCAAGGCTCAAGCCGCGCCGCACATGGCGGGCCGGGATTTGGTTCAAAAAGTAACCTGTGCTCAAGCTTATGATTTTCGTGATCCGAAGCAATTGGCCGTTTCGCCGGTTTTAAAAGTAACAGTGATTGATTGTGGCGCCAAAAGCAATATCTGCCGGGAATTATCCGTCCGGGGTTGCGGTGTGAGAGTTGTCCCGGCGCATACCTCGGCCGGGGAAATATTATCCGGGCATCCTGACGGTATTATGGTATCTAATGGCCCCGGTGATCCGGCAGCGGTCCCATATCTGGCAAAGACTATCCGGGAACTCATAGGGAAAATCCCTATGTTTGGTATTTGCCTGGGCCATCAGATTATAGGTTTGGCCCTGGGCGGCCGAACAGTTAAGATGAAATTCGGTCATCGCGGAATAAATCATCCGGTCAAGGATATGACTACCGGGCGAGTGGGTATTACCTCTCAAAATCATGGATTCTGCGTGCAGGCGGAAAGCCTGCCCCGGGAAATTGAGATTACCCATCTGAACATGAGCGATAATACAGTGGAAGGTTTGCGCCATAAGCAAGCGCCGGTTTTCTCGGTGCAGTATCATCCCGAGGCCTCGCCCGGGCCCCATGATGCCGCCGGATTATTTGATCGTTTTACCGGGATGATGGAGAAGCATAAAAAACACGGGTGATATATCCCTGGCGTAGAGACGGATTTTAAATCTATTTTAAGAATAGTGAAGGAATTTTCTGATGCCCAAGCGTACGGATATTAAAAAAATATTAATTATCGGTTCCGGCCCGATCGTGATCGGCCAGGCCTGTGAATTTGATTATTCCGGGACCCAAGCCTGCAAGGCCTTGAAGGCGGAAGGCTATGAAATTGTCCTGGTCAATTCCAATCCGGCCACTATCATGACCGATCCGGAAATGGCGGACCGTACCTATATTGAACCCATTATCCCGGAAGTGATGGAACGGATTATTGAAAAAGAGCGTCCCCAGGCAGTACTTCCGACTCTGGGCGGACAGACCGGCCTGAATATAGCAGTGGAGTGCCATAACCAGGGAATTTTTGAAAAATATAAGGTGGAAATGATAGGGTTGAACATTGAAGCTATCCACCGGGGCGAGGATCGCGAAAAATTCAAAGCAGTTATTCAGAGATTGGGACTTAATCTTCCCAAAAGCGGGTTGGGACGCAACCTGGAGGAAGCCGTCAAAGTTGCTGAATCCATCAGATATCCGGTGATTATCCGGCCGGCTTTTACCCTGGGGGGGACCGGCGGAGGGGTGGCCCGGAATGAGGAGGAGTTTCGGAAGATCGCGCGGCTGGGGTTGGAAAATAGTTTAATTCATGAAATATTGATTGAAGAGTCCGTGATTGGCTGGAAAGAGTTCGAACTGGAAGTTATGCGGGATCGTAAAGATAATGTGGTAATTATCTGCTCGATCGAGAATTTCGATCCCATGGGTGTCCATACCGGCGACAGTATTACCGTAGCCCCGGCCCAGACCCTGACGGACAAAGAGTATCAAAAGATGCGGAATGCCGCTATAGCTATAATCAGGGCTATTGGCGTGGAAACCGGCGGCTCGAATATCCAGTTTGCCATTAATCCGCAAGATGGCCGCCTGGTGGTAATTGAGATGAATCCGCGTGTTTCCCGTTCTTCGGCCCTGGCGAGCAAGGCCACCGGGTTTCCGATCGCCAAAATCGCGGCCCTACTGGCAGTCGGATATACCCTGGATGAGATTCCCAATGACATCACCCGCAAGACCATGGCCTGTTTTGAGCCTGCCATTGACTATTGCGTGGTTAAAATCCCCCGCTTTGCTTTTGAGAAATTTCCCGGCGCTGATCCGGAACTGGGCATATCCATGAAATCCGTGGGAGAGACCATGGCCATTGGCCGGACTTTTCGCGAGGCCTTGCAAAAAGGACTGCGGAGCCTGGAAATTAATCGCAGCGGGTATGAAGACTATCCTAAAATCGGCACGGATCTCACTTTGGAAATTCTTAAATCCCGGCTGGCTGTTCCGCACGCGGAGCGGCTCTTTACCTTGCGGGAGGCCATAAAACAAGGAGTATCTATTTCTGAGCTTTATGCCATCACAGGCATTGATCCCTGGTTTTTATTCCAATTAAAAACCATTATTGATTCGGACCAGCAAGAAACCGGACGTGCCGTGGAGAATTTGGATCCTGTCTGGCTGAAGCAGATAAAGCAGGAAGGCTTTAGTGACGCGCAGATCGCGGGCTGGACGGGCCGGACCGAGCTTGAGGTCCGGGAAAAGCGCAAAAACCTGGGTGTGCTGCCAACATACAAATTGGTAGACACCTGCGCGGCGGAATTTGAGTCTTATACCCCTTACTGCTATTCCACTTATGAAGAAGAAAACGAGATGGATAAATCTTCAGACCGGTCTAAGGTCATAATTCTGGGCAGCGGGCCCAACCGGATTGGGCAAGGGATTGAATTTGATTATTGCTGCTGTCACGCCTCTTTTGCCCTGCGGGATTTAGGGTATGAAACCATTATGGTTAATTCCAACCCGGAGACCGTATCTACGGATTATGATACCTCGGACAAACTCTATTTTGAGCCTCTGACCTTTGAAGACATTATGAATATAATAGATTTAGAAAAACCCCTGGGAGTGATTGTTCAGTTTGGCGGGCAGACGCCCTTAAACCTGGCCCGCCGGCTTCAGGATGCCGGGGCTCCTATTTTGGGCACGCCCGTGGAGGCGATTGAGCGGGCGGAAGACCGGGATCAATTTGCGAAACTAATGCTGGAGTTGGACATGGCGCAACCGGAAAACGGGATTGCCCGGTCCAGGGACGAGGTTTTGGAAATAGCCAATACCATAGGTTTTCCAGTTCTGGTGCGCCCCTCTTTTGTACTCGGCGGCCGGGCCATGCGGATTGTTTATGATCCCCAATCCTTGATGGATTTTGTCCAGGAAGCCTTTGACGCGGCCGAAGGCCAGCCGGTTTTGATTGACAAATTTTTAGAAGATGCCATTGAAGTGGATGTGGACGCGGTTTGCGATGGGACCCGTGCCGTGACAGCCGGAATCATGGAGCATATTGAGGAAGCCGGTATTCACTCCGGCGATTCGGCCTGCGTACTGCCGCCACATACCTTGTCTGAAGAAGTGATGGATCGGATTAAAAAATACACGGAACGAATCGCCCTGGCCCTAGGGGTCCGCGGTCTGCTGAATATTCAGTTCGCGGTCCGGCGGGGTAACCTTTATGTACTGGAAGTTAATCCCCGGGCCTCACGGACCGTGCCTTTTGTGAGCAAAGCCACCGGTCGGCCCTGGGCGAAAATTGCGGCCAGGATCATGGCCGGCCAAACCCTGGATGAAATGAGTATCACGGAATCAGAATCCGTTCAGCACTTCTGCATCAAGGAATCCGTGCTGCCATTCTCCCGCTTTGCCGGCGTGGATATCCATTTAGGCCCGGAAATGAAATCCACGGGCGAGGTCATGGGCATGGATGAATCTTTTGGCATGGCCTTTATCAAGGCCCAGGCCGCGGCCGGACAGACTCTTCCGCTCTCCGGCCGGGTGTTTGTGAGCGTTAAGGATGATGATAAACGGGATGTGGTTTTTATTGCTAAGAAACTCCGCGATATGGGTTTTGACCTGGTGGCCACACCCGGTACGCACAAAGTGCTCAGGAGCAACAGTATTTTGGCTGACAAGGTGGACAAGATCGGCCAGGGAGCCAGAAGCGTTTTAAATCTTATCCGGGAGAAAAAAATCCAGATGATTATTAACACGCCCTTTGGCCCGGTGGGCCGGGAGCATGTCCGCCCCATTGGGACCACGGCTGTGGCACATGGTGTTCCTTGTATTACCACCCTGCAGGGCGCCCAGGCCGCGGTCAACGGAATCGAGGCCCGGAAAGCGGCATCCTTAACCGTCTCGCCTTTACAGGAGTGGTACGGGAAAAAGGTCTGATTTACATGTATAAGTAATAATGACACTGGTGGAAGAAATTAAAAAAACTTCCTCAGCATGGACAAAGGCGGAGAAACTATCCTGCGCTTTGATGCGAAGAACTGGACTCAGTTTGAATGTCCCTGGAATCAGCCGATCGAAGAATAGCTGGTGGGTAAAGGGGACGGTCTTAAGGCCGTCCCCTTTACATACAGAAAGAATCAGTACTTCGCCCTGATCGGCGCTCTACCCTGCCCGGAATTGCATCGGTATTACCAAGACAGTGTTTTCTTGTCCAGCAAGGAATCAGGCGCTATTTCGCGGCTAGTTCTTTGTTGATGGTCTTTATGAGAGCAGTCGCGCTCGCCTGTATGACATCGTTATATGATTCGAGAATGGCTTGGTCATCACCAGTAAAGTTCACTACACTGGTCTGCATCATGGGAACCGCTTTGCCTTTAAACTCCACTTTGGCCCCTGTAAACACAGCGCTTTTACCGGCCTTGGTGACAACTGAGATCGCTGTACCTACAAGCGGTTTCGCCTTGGATTTCTTCGATGCCAGCAGTTTACCCAACCCACCGAGAAGTTGTATTCCCGCCGGTTCGTAGGCAACGATTGTTCTCAAGACGATGACGGCATCGACATTCAGTTTCTTGCAGAGCTCGGTCAGATCCTGATGGGTTTTGCGGTTTTTTTCCACATTTGCCTTGTATGTTCTGGGTCTGAACGGATTGAAATATTTGGTGCCGGGAAATGGGAGGATCGGCGTGAAGTATTGCTCTTCTGTCGTTTCGCCCGTAATTGCTTGATAGGCGGGCATGTCTTTGACTTTTTCAATGGGAAT
>DAOVYW010000189.1 GCA_030635415.1 Candidatus Firestoneibacteriota bacterium | reverse complement strand
ATCATGCCTGCCGGACTTTGTTGTCGACTTATGATATAATAACAACCGTTGCCCCCTTTTCAAGAGGCCAACGCGGATACTTGTTTTGGATGGGGTTAAGTCCAACAGGCTCCTGGCTTGTTGATTTAACTTTAAAACCTACCGGAGGTAAGTAATGTTATGTTTTATGTCAGCGGTTTTGATGAATTTCCAAATTTTGGCTAATGCCCCGGTAAAAATAAAGGTCAAATTAATCGAAACCAAAGTTGAAATTACTTTGGCCTATAAAAAACCCGCAACAATAAAAAACCTGGTTCTCTATCGCAGTACTACGAATTTGCGGAAAGTTCGGGCAATTAATTTATATGCCTATCCAATTACCAAAATAGTAATCAAAGACAGAAATAAGATGCAAAAATATCTTGATGACCAAGTGGCACATAATGTCACCTATTACTATATGGCAAGCGTCGTGAGCACAGAAAAAAAAACCACTATCAGTAATATTCAAAGCGTAACCATTCCGGATATCCCCCTCAAACTTCATGGCACTCCCAGCTTTATAATCGATAAAAAAAATTATTTTCTGGAACTAAACGAGAATGGGAAACCGATTAAAAGATATCCTTTGGCTTTAGGCGCCAATCCGATGGCTCAAAAATTACATCAGGATAATTCCACTACGCCTGAAGGGGCTTATAAAATAATCAATTTACAACCATATGCCACCTACTATAAAGCCTACAATATTAATTATCCTAATAGTACTGATCGCATTCGGTATAATTTATCACTAAAAAACAAATTAATTGCCCGGCGCGGCAATAAATATCCTGGGATGGGCGGAGCTATTCAAATACATGGAAAAGGGATTGGCAATAATTGGACTTGGGGTTGTATGGCCATGCGCAATAATGATATTGATGAATTATTTGCGCAAAAATCAATAAAGCGCGGGGTAAAAGTATATATCGCCGGAGAAAACATCACTAAAAAAGATATCACTAAAAAAATCAGAGGATATTCAGAAAAAGAAATCAAGCGGATGAAACAGCGCTTAATTATCCAAGGATACAAACTTAAGGATTTAAGCGGGAAATTGGATGCACCAACCCGAAAAGCTTTGGGGGAATTTCAGATAAAAAACAATTTGCCAATAACTTGTGAAATTGACAGGCGAACATTAGATAAATTGGGTATGCTGAAACCGCCCATTCATTCCAGCCGGCCGGCCAACCAAACTAAATCCCAGGATTAAAAATCCGCCCCGTCATGCCTGGCTATCGGCCTCTCCAACTCACGCAATATTCCATTTTGGAAGGAAGCGCAATCGCAGGCGCGGCTTGTATCCATGCTCCTTTCAAATTCAATTCCCGGGCGGTTTTTTCAAAATGGCACATGGCAATCCCCATATCCAGGCGTTGAATATCTTCTGCCTGCAACACGCTTTTGGCGATCTGTCTATATAGCGCATTTCTTCGCAGATAAAAATGACAAAAAGGTTTTTTCTCTTCCTGCAATATTCTCCAGGGCTGTCGATTGGATGCCGAGGGAGCCAAGCGAACCATCTCTAAGGCTTCGGCATACGCGCCGGCCTCATTTTTTTTTAAGAGTTTTGAAAACTGCCCCGCAAAAAACAATTCCTCCCATGGTTTGCGGTTTTTCGATCGCGCGCTCCAGCGAAGTATATGATCCTGAATCCCCCTTTTCTCGGCAATCCGGCCCACCGGTGTCATTGCCGGGATGTATTCATCCGGACCTGGAGATATTTCCTTGGCCAGGTCATCGCGATGTAAAAATCCTCCCAGCCAACAGGTTCCCAGGTCCAAGGCAGTGGCATATAATATAGTTTCTTCCATCAAGTAGCCGAAATTTTCCAGTGCTTTCTCAGCCGGTTTTATCACTCCCACGATATAATTCCCGGCCCCGGTAATTGTGCCATATGTTCCTATTTTCCGCGCTTTCCCGGTATCCCCAACTTGCCGGGTAATTAAATGAAATCTCGCTTCACAGTTAAAAGGCCCGGGTCTCTCTTCCGCAAGATGTTTTTCAAGTGCGTCTAATACTTCCGGCTCAAGCGGTCCGGATCGATAGGCTCTCCAGGAGCTTCTCTGTTTTATCAAGTTTATAACCGATTGATTAAACTCTGCCATCCCATCTCCCTTTCCATATCAGTTTCACTATCTTCCCAAATATTACAGATAAATTCAAACTTATCCGCCGCCTCCCCACAGCGAATCTTCCTTAAATTGCTGCCGGGTCCGTTCTTCCGGATTCTGCCGGTAGAATTCCTCCTCTGAAAAAGCAAAGTGAAATGATTCGATATATGCCACCAGCACTTTATAGGCCGCATTCACTTTCCGGATTTTCTCCGGATTATGTCCTCCTCCGGCATCCGGATGGTATTGTTTTACGAGTTCCCGATGACGAATTTTGATTTCCTTCAGCATCGCCCGATTTCCTAGTCCAAACACCTTCCGGGAAACTTGCAATTCCACATAGGTCATAGGCTTCCCCTATTCCTTTCTCTGAGAGCAAAAACCGTTTATCCCCTCGATTATCATCCATACTACAATTGCTAATATTATGGTATTAGCCGCTATCAGCAGTCCATTGCCCGACTTTATGAAATTGCCTTGGTTCGATATGAGGGCCCAACTCGTCATGATAACCATAAATAGGCAGGGGATCCCGCTAATCAGGTATTTTACGCCCCCTTTTCTTTTCAGATACAGCGTGATTGTCATCAGGGCTAAACCCGCGAGGGCCTGGTTAACCGTTCCAAAAAGCGGCCACAGGGTTAACGCCCCCTTGCCTGAAACGCCGGTGGAGAATGCCAGAATTCCAGCGGTTATCACGGCAAAAGCCGTGGCGGCATATTTGTTTTTAAGAATATTTATTTTGAAATCATTCGAAAGTTCCTGGACAACATAACGCTGAATCCGGGTTGCGGTATCCAGCGTTGTCCCGGCAAAGGAAGCTACAAAAACCCCCATTATGATAATGGCCAATTCTTTGGGTATTCCCAAAGCAGCGATCATATTGGCCGACCCCACAACAAAAGCGCCCACCTTGGAACCCAAGCCTTTGGCAGCGCCCCAGGAGTCATAATGGGCTGACCAGGCAGTGATCCCTGTCAAGGTGAGATCACCACTCTTATAGGCGATCCCAATCCCCGCAGCCACGGCAATAATGACAAGCACTGCCAGAAATCCTTCCATCAGCATGGAACCATAACCAATGAAAAGAGCATCCTCTTCCCTGGCAACCTGCTTGCCTGAAGTTCCTGAACTTACCAGGGAATGAAACCCGGAGATGGCGCCACAGGCGATGGTGATAAAGAGAAAGGGCCACATAGCCGGCGCACCCTCCGGCGCAATCTGAATTGCGGGAGCCACCACACTGAGTTTCCCGGCAAAAGCGGAACCGAGAACTCCCAGGATTAAAAGCCCCATGGCTATCAATAGCTGCCAGGCATTGATATAGTCCCGGGGTTGCAGCAGAGTGGTGACCGGAAGGGTTGAGGCAATAAAACAATAAATAAACAAGATGATGCTCCAAACCCCCATCGGCGGTATACCCGCAACCGCCGGCATTGTCAGGGGAATGAAATGTCCCAAGACCACCGTGAGATACATAGTAATTACCGCTATGCCGGTATAAAGGCCTAAATTACCTCCTTTTTTATAAATGAAGAAACCCAACAAAATGGCAATGGGAATCTCGCCCCAGACCGGAAGCACAGATTGGGGATACATGCTGAAGATAACCGCGATTACCACGCCGAATATAGCGATGACAATCCAAAGCTCAAACAGCGCGATTAAAAAGAAGAGCGTCCGGGCTCTGGGGCTAATATACTTCGATGTTATCTCAGAGATTGACTTTCCCTGGTTTCTCAAAGAAAGGATGAGGGCGCCAAAGTCATGGACAGCCCCCATGACAATAGGTCCCACTAAAACCCAGATCAAGGCCGGGACCCACCCCCAGATAATTCCAATCGCCGGGCCGACAATGGGGCCGGTTCCCGCGATAGAGGTGAAGTGGTGTCCGAAAATGATCCCTTTCCGGGTAGGCACAAAGTCCTGCCCATCTTCAAACTCTACGGCCGGAGTTTTATGGGCATTACTCACGTTAAATATTTTCCGCCCGATAAACTTCCCATAGCATTTATATGCGATTAGATAGACGCCAAAAGCGCCCACCATAATCAACACGGCATCCATAAAAAACCTCCCTGGTTTAATCCCCCACCCGCTTCATCCCCGCCTTTCGGGGCGGTGTCACAATTCGAAAAACGTGATTGCCGCGCTCCCTTTGGTCGCTCGCAATGACTGTTTTTATAGGATTTTCTGTCATTGCGAGGAGCGGCAGCGACAAAGCAATCTGGATTTTATAAGGATAAAATCAGATTGCCGCACTCCCTACGGTCGCTCGCAATGACTTCTTAGGGGATTTTGCAGCAGAATCATAAGCAAACTCAGTCCCCGTTTCCGTGTGTAAAATACGCTTATTTTATGCGCTTTTCAAGTACAAAATACTTTGCCCCGCGATGCGCCGGGAGCAGTAAATCTTGCTATCGAGATTCCCATGATACCCGGTGATATTTTCCTAAAATTTTGCTATCAAAAATCCGGCCACCGATGATAAAATAATAGTTTCACTTGTTGGTATAAACAAAACAGCAGAGCCTCATCAAACGGTTATTCAGGAAGTAATTGCATCAGACAGCGGGGAGGATATAAATTTGCCT
>DAOVYW010000085.1 GCA_030635415.1 Candidatus Firestoneibacteriota bacterium | reverse complement strand
TATTGCTGAATTTTATGGGTGAACCGGAAAACATGAAGACTGCCGAACGCATGGATGCTTTTGTAGATCAATGGCTGAATAAAAACACGAAAAGCTGGAAAAATAAAGGCGGAAACCACGGATGAACAGATGGACACGGATAGGGATAAAGCAAAAGGCAATAACCAAATATATTGGTAACAGTTCAGTGAAGTGATTTTTATCGTTTGTCATCCCCGAATGCTTTAATCGGGGAACCAGAGGCTTTGATTTAAAAGGAATTAAAAGTCACTGGATACCCGCTTACTACATGCGGGTATGACAACCTTTGTTTAACCGCAGTTCACTGAACTGTTACATATATTGTATGTTTGTTTTAGATTTTTAACCTCATTTTATTGTGTGCTTATATCCGTGTGCATCCGTGGTTCCAAAAGGTTTTTGTATTTAGAATTCTGAATACGGGGGAGTGAAAATGTGGGATACCTTAGCCATACACCATACTTCGGAATGCCAAAGAAGATGTCCGTTTTGTTATCTTAAGCATACCCAGGGAGAGGATAAATCTTTTAGATATTTTGAGACGATACTCAAGGCAGCGAGAGATGTCCCGCATTGGATATTTTCCTGTAACCGGACTGATCCGGAGAAATTCCGGGAATTAAACAGCTTGGTGCAAGTAGCCTTGAAATATAAGCATTCCTATTCCATTACCACGAATTATGAAAATTTAAGTTATACGGAATCACCGATTTTTGATTTGGCGCAGAGCATTACCGTAAGCCTGGATGAATTTAAAGTATATGCGCATGAATTGCCGGCATTTATAGAATCACTGGCCCAGGCCAAAAAAAGGGGATTGAAAATCAATATAGCAGTCACACTCACAGAACACATGATTTACAAAACAATATACGGCAGCATGTTGCATATACTGCTTACTTTGGCGGAAAAAGTATATTTTATTTATCCCAAAATCCTGGAAAAGGAGTTGATTCCCAAGTCCTTGTTCCAGGTATTTGTGCGGGAGGTTGGGGAGAAGATTAAAAAAAAGGGAATGTTCAGCAAAATACGGATTGATAATTGCCTGCTGCCTATTATCTCTCCCTTTAAATCTATGGTTAATAATGATTGCGCGTATGCCAAGACACTTACCTTGCTGCCGGACGGCAGCGTGAAGATGTGTCCTTATGACCGCGAATCAATAGCAATAAAAAATCTAAGTGAATTCAAGGATATTGTTAGTAATAAAACAACGGCTTTTTCATTGAATATGGATATTTGTCCCTGGAGAGAAAAATTAACCCGAAGAGAGGGGGCTGCGTGTTATGCAGCTTAATGGAAAAGTATTCGGCCTGGAAATCGCGGAAGTGGTGGAACTGGAAGAGGATTCGCATCGCGTAAAACTCAAATTCGACGCCTGGACAGAAGATGAGACCAGCCACTGGGCGCCAATTGCCACTTTAATGGCTGGCAAGGAAATGGGTTTTTATTGCATGCCCAATCAGGGGGATAAAGTACTGGTCGGTTTTCATCAGGGAGACCGGCATCAGCCTTATGTGATCGGCGCCTTGTGGACAGAGGAACAAAAACCGCCGGTCACGGATATTAATACTACCAGTGACCGCAATGCTGATGGCGATAACCTGTTACGGTATTGGAAAACCCAGAGCGGGCATATGATTATTTTGGATGATACAGAAGACGCGGAAGCCATTCAGATTATCGACAAAACCGGCAACAAAAAGATCGAGATGCTCTGCGGCCAGAGTGATGATGATCATGTGATAAATATTGAGAATGCCAAAGGCCATCTGAATATCAAAGCACCAGATGGCAAGATTACTATTGAATGTAAAGAACTGGAGATTAAAACCCAAGAGAAGTTAACCATGAAATCCGGTCAGGAAATGAAAATAAGCAGTGATGATAAGATTGAGGTCAAAGCGAGTCAGGATCTGGAATTAAAAGGCTCAAATGTCAAGACCGAAGCCCAGCAGAATGCTGAGATTAAAGGCAATGTGGGTATCAAGGCCGAGGGCACGCAGATTAATATAGAAGCCACAGCCAGCTTGGGGCTGAAGTCAAATGCTGTGGCTGAACTTAAAGGAACACCGGTTAAGATAAATTAAATATCAGCGTAGCGACGCAGAGAACACAGATTATAAAAATAATCTGCTTTCACAGGATTATCATGATTACAAACGGGGATCGGGATTCCCCACGGCGTAGGGGCGACCTGCAGGTCGCCCCTACGAAGGCCAGAGGCCCGCAATCAAAATCCATGTTGTCATTTATCCTTCTCTGGAATAGTTACCCGCTCTTCGCCGAGGAAAGTATCCAGCCCTAAGGGTGAGGCCAGGCGATAGATTTCCGCTAGGGCTGAGAGAAAATGCTCCTCCCCGCGCCAAAAGGGAAAATTTCCCAAACGTTGCGGCAAGGCGGCAGCCAGGGCCGGCACGCGGACCTCATTTACAAGATCATCCCACGTATTTGCAGGGCCCCAGAAGGCCTCAGGGTCAGCCGGCAGTGGTTCAGGCGCAAGTGTGGATTCTTGTTTTGGACCGGTTTTTGATTGTGAGGCAGGCTGTCCGCGTTTGCTATGCTTCTTTTTTTCCGGACCACTGCCAATAAGTTTGGCCAGTTCCACCTGGTCAGTACCCCGCAGCTTGAAAATCAGGAAGGGATCGCGGTCAAATTCCTCGCCCAAAAGGTAGTAGACAGCGGCAATATGCTTGCAGGGGTTTGACCAGTCAGGACAGGAACAGTCAGTCTGCAAGTCTCTGCTTTTTTTTGGGAACAGGGAAAGACCGGCTTGTTGGAAAGCGTCTTCGATATTCTCAGGCATTTCGCCTGCCAGCAGCTTGGCAACAAACAGGGCTTGCTGAGAAAGAACTTTGGCCAGCATTTCCCATTGTTTTCGCGAAAGTGTATGGATTTTAATACTTACCTGGTAAGGCCGGGACCGGGACCCCTGTACTTGGGCAGTAATGCTACCCTTTTCAATATCAATTGACAATACCTGGCCGCTGCGGGCATAGGATCTTCCCCGGGTAAGCCGCGCGCCAAGATTAAAACTCTCCAGCACCTCAATCCAGCGCCTGGCCCACCAGCTTTTGCCAAAGTTACGGCCTTGTGATTGCGCTTTGATGCCGCCGCGGGTGGTACGCGGTTTGGAGGGTTTGAAATAAGGATAATCCCAATAAGCCATTTTATTCTCCTATAGCATCTTTACGCAAAGCAAAAATATTTTTCAGTTCCGCGTTGGAAAGTTCTGTCAGCCAGCCCTCGCCCGTGCCAATGACTTTTTCAGCCACCGCCTGCTTGCTCTCGATCATCTCATCGATTTTTTCTTCCAAAGTTCCGGCACAGATAAACTTGTGGACCTGGACATTTTTGGTCTGGCCAATGCGGAACACGCGGTCAGTGGCCTGGTTCTCCACGGCCGGATTCCACCAGCGGTCAAAGTGAAAAACATGGTTGGCCCGGGTAAGGTTTAAACCTGTTCCCCCGGCTTTCAAGGATAGTAAGAAGATGGGTAAAGCTTCTTTAGTATTCTGAAAACGCTCGATCATACGGTCGCGCTTTGGTTTGGTTAGGCCGCCATGCAGGAACAAAACTTCCTGGCCCAAGGTCTCCTGCAGATGGCGCTGAAGAATTTTGCCCATCTCAGAAAACTGGCTGAAGACCAAGGCGCGATCATTGGCCAGGATGATCTCTTCCAGCATCTCAGTCAACCGGTTAAGCTTGCCGGAACGCTCAGCCGGACTGGAGTTGTCCCCCAGGAATTGTGCGGGGTGGTTGCAGACCTGCTTGAGTTTGGAAAGCGTGGCCAGAATAATACCTTTGCGCTGGATACCTTCGGATGATTTCAGCGCTTTTTCCATATCTTTTAAGACTGCGGCATACAGTGAAGCCTGTTCTTTGGTTAAAGAGCAGAAGACCTTCATCTCCTGCTTAGCCGGCAGGTCGGAGATAATGGATTTATCGGTTTTAAGGCGCCGGAGAATAAACGGGCCCATAATCCGTTTGAGGCGCGTAGCTGCTTCCGGATCATGCCCGGCCTGGATAGGGATAAAAAAATTACGCTTGAATTCAGCCGGTGTGCCGAGAAATCCGGGATTTAGAAATTCCATAATAGACCACAAATCACCGACATTGTTTTCAACCGGTGTTCCGGTCAAAGCAATGCGGTATTCAGCTTTCAAAGAACGCGCGGCCCGGGCCTGGCGGGTTTCGGAGTTTTTAATATTCTGGGCCTCGTCCAGAATCACTCCAGCCCAATCAACTGCTTGTAAATGCTCAGTATCACGGTGAAGGAGAGCATAGCTGGAAATAACCATGGCCTGTTTTTGCGCTGTTTTTTCAAAGGCAGCGCCTTTTTTTCTGGTTATACCGTGGTGGATCATAACCGGAAGATTCGGCGTGAAGCACGCGGCTTCTTTTTGCCAGTTATTCACCAGTGAGGTGGGGCAGATTAAAAGCACAGGCCTGAGATTGTTGCTTATCCAATCACGCTGAATTAATGCCAAAGTCTGGATGGTCTTTCCCAGTCCCATATCATCAGCCAGGCAGGCACCCAGACCCCACTGTCGCAAAAAAGCCAGCCAGGAAAAACCGCGGCTCTGGTAAGGACGTAGTGTTCCGGAGAAAACATCCGGGGCAGAAAGCTCTTCCAGCGCGGTATTACCGGACAATTGTTCGAGTAGTTTTTTGATCCAGCCATCAGCAATCACACCATCCAACTCGACCCCAAGCGGTGAGCTTCCGGCACCGAGCGCTATTTGGATCACATCCTTAATCGTTGCTGTGTCCGAAGATTTCTTCTTCCAGAAATCAATGGCAGCCTGAATTTCAGCGGCGCTTATTTCCACCCACTCTCCGCGAATCCTGACCAGCGGTACTTTTAACTTTGCCAGGCTCTCAAGTTCCTGGAAAGAGAGAGTATTGTTGCCCAGCGCCAGCTGCCAATCGAATTTGACCATCTCATGCAGTGAGAGCCTGTTTCCTCCTGATAGCTTGGGACTTCTAACCTTGGCTTTCATGGCTAATTTTAGCTTAGTACCCTTGCGGGTCCACCAGGCCGGGAGCATTACTCCAAAGCCGGTTTGCTCCAATATTCCGGCTTTTTCACTAAGAAAAGCATGAGCTCCCTTGGTATCCAGTGGATACCCATCAGGCTGAGCGCATTTAAGACTATTGGTAATGTACGGACAGATACTTGCCGCCTGTCCCAGGGAAGCCAGGGCATACTCCTGCACTTTTGCGCTATGGCGCTCAAGCGCAACTGTTTTACTCCCTTGGGATTTCCAGGCGGCTGTCACTGGAATGAGAAGGCTGGGATCATCGTGCGGCTGGAGCAAGTACCGGACATACCAGGCAGGGCGGCTGACTTCTGGTTCCTCCAGGCGAAAACAAAGGCGTAAAGGCGAGGCAGTGGCAACCTCCAGCGGACGGCGCCACTCCTGAACCTGCGTATAAAGACGAGCCAATTCATTGGTATTGTTGGTAATGGTAGGTTGTGGCGAACGCAGAGTCTTAAGCCAGATGTCGTGCATACAGTTAGAAGATGATTTCTTTGGGTTACGAATATAGTCAGGTTTATGGTTGCCGGTAACCGCGGAACGGACCAGATAATCCACCATGGCAGCAATGAATTGCCTGAGAACTGAGATTGCGGGTATCTCAGGCAACAGAGTTGTTTTGAGATCGGATAAGGCCCTGGCTGCCGGCGGCATGCGTTTGGCGAGCAGAGTTAACTGCTCTATATCCTTTCCTGCAAAAACAGGTTCCCAGCAGGCTTGATACTTATTTCCATCTTTACGTAAGCCAGGCAGATACTGCTGCCTAGCTACCAATGATCCGGCAAAGCGAAGAGCCATTGCCCAGTAGGCGGAATCAGAACCGATGACCACTCCCGGCGCCAGTATTTGTTTGCCCATACAGGCACAGAGAAAAGCAACCATCTCTTTCATAGCAAGCGGATAAGCAGAAACCATCCAGGGAGCAAGTTTAGTTTTTGAACGCGCTCCATCTGTTTCGGCAATAAGTGTGCTGGAAGGAATAGGTTGGCCTGTAATCGTAGGCAGCCAGGTAATAGCTTTTTGCGCGTAATTGGCTGAGGGCTTGAGAGGCAATAATTGCTGGAGAGAAGAGGCTAAGCTATCAATCCCGGCGCCATAGCAATAGGGCTGCGGTTTTCGGTTATTTGGATTTTGACCTTTTCGTGCCGGGGAGCGCGGCGGTCTCTTGGCCGGCATTTCTCCCCAAAGCAGAAGACCATGGTTAAGCCAACCGGCATGCAGAATAATCATCTTACTAAATCCTTTTGGTGCAGGTATATTTTGAAGAAATAATACGATAAGGCTCTGTATTACGCCAGGTTAAATTTAATTAAAATATTCGAAATTTGAAAACAAGTTGAAATAAACCCCTCTTTTTATCCATCCTCATAAATAGAAATTGTAAGTAAACCATATTAAATTACGGCTGCGCCAAGTTATTAAACAAGTATTTATTATCAGAATATTTTAGGAGAGGAAGAAAATCATGAAAAAACTAATTTGTATTACGATTTGCGCAATAACCGCTTTAGGGTGGGCTTTATCAGTTGAGGCTTCAGGTCCTGGCACTAGTGCCGGGATCATTCTGAAGCAAAATTCCTGCCCGCGGGCTGAAGCCATGGGCGAGGCGCATACGGCTATCTCTGATACTGAGGCTGGAGCTGCAAGCTGGAACCCGGCCGGGCTCTATAATGCATATCGCCAGGATGTGAGTGCCATGTATTTCCGGGGAATTATAGATGATGCTTTCGGCTCACTTAGTTATTCCCAGACATTTACCCAAAAATATTCTTTAGGCGGGAGCCTGCTTTTTTACGATGCCGGGCTCTTCGATCTAACCGGATTTGACGGTCAGACCTCCCGGATTGCGGCTGAAAGGGATTTTTTGGGGATTCTAACCGGAGCCGGCAAACTTAAAATATGGGAAAGAGAATTTCTAGTTGGCACGAATGTAAAATTTCTCTACTCCAGCCTGCTGGAGAGCGAGGCGGCTTTTGCAGTCGCACTGGATTTGGGAGCGATGTACGAAGTAAGGGAATTAATGGACGATCTGGTAGCAGGCATAACCATAAAAAACCTGGGCACTCCCATGAAATATATCGATAAAGCCGATCCTTTGCCTCTGATGCTTCTTCTGGGCGCTTCCTATAAATTATTGAAAGGCAAAGTGCATGATTTGATTCTGGCTGCTGACGGCCACCTGGATCTGGAAGGCAATATTCGCGGGAATTTGGGTGCTGAATACTGGCATGGAAAAATCGTGGCCCTGCGAGCTGGGTATAAACTCGGTTATGATCTGGATAGTTTAACCATCGGCGCGGGTTTTCGGTATCTGAACCTGCAAATGGATTATTCCTTTGGCATGATGAGCGCCCTGAACTCCATACATAAAGTGAGTTTGACGTATACCCTGGCAGTTGATGTCAAGCGCCAGGTCGAGGTATTGGGCGCAAAACCTAAAGTCAGAAGCAAGCGCCGGGCTAAAGCCAAACCACTTTTACCGGTGATGGCAGAAGTTCTGGAAATTGAAAATATCGGGGGAGAGGCCAGGCGCGTTGTTTTAAGCGTGGGCAAAAACAAAAAACTCCGAAAAGGCCACCAAGGGACGATTTTTAACAACTCTGGTCTGGAAATCGCCAAAATAAAAATTATTGAAGTGTATCCCACCCGCTGTTTGGCCAAAGTGATTGAAAAGAGCGGGGAAATCGGCAAGAAGACAAAGGTGGAGATACAAAGAGAGAAAAAGGAGGAAAAGAAATGAGGATAAAAAAACTACCGGCTTTATTAAGCTTAATTTGCTGGCTGACTTACCCGGCAGGGTTATGGGCCTATGAAAACCATCAAGCTGCGGACGTAGTGATGGGACAGCCATGGATGTTTAGTAATGGTGCTAATTACGGTGGAATAGGAGCTGATACATTATACACTCCTTATGCTGTTTGCAGTGACGGCACAAAAATAATAATTTCAGATTTTACAAATCACCGGGTCTTGGTATTTAACCAGGCGCCGGTTTCAAATCGGATACCGGCGGATATAGTAATCGGCCAGCCGAATATGCAAAGCTACACGGCAAACAATGGCGGGCGGGATGCGGATACGCTATACCATCCGATGGATAGCTATAGTGACGGTACCCGGCTCTATATAGTGGATTACCATAATCACCGCGTCTTAATTTATAACCGGATTCCAGATCAAATGCCTGTAGATCCCATCCGGGCGGACGTAGTAATCGGCCAGCCGAATATGCAAAGTGGCGTGGCCAATAACGGCGGGCGGGATGCGGATACGCTATACTATCCTTGTGGTGTCTATAGCGACGGCACCCGGCTTTATATTGCAGATTTTCATAATCACCGCGTCCTGATTT
The DNA here is from genome assembly GCA_030635415.1 of Candidatus Firestoneibacteriota bacterium. Classification (GTDB taxonomy): domain Bacteria; phylum Oederibacteriota; class JAAXVQ01; order JAAXVQ01; family JAUVAV01; genus JAUVAV01. Next base: position 479 of record DAOVYW010000085.1, on the reverse strand, counting down.
ATAATCAAATTCCCGACCAGATGCCACAAGAGCCTATACGTGCGGATATCGTGATCGGGCAGCCGGATATGACCAGCGGCGCGGCCAATAACGGCGGGCTGGATGCGGATACGCTATACCATCCTTGGGGTGTCTATAGCGACGGCACCCGGCTTTATATTGCAGACCGCCACAATCACCGTGTTCTGATTTATAATCAAATCCCCGACCAGATGCCGCAAGAGCCTATACGTGCGGATATCGTGATCGGGCAGCCGGATATGACCAGCGGTGCGGCCAATAACGGCGGGCGGGATGCAGATACGCTGTATTATCCGGCGCGTGTTAATAGCGACGGTATCCGGCTTTTTATTGCAGATGACTACAATCACCGCGTCCTGATTTATAATCAAATCCCTGACCAGATGCCTGAAGAACCTATACCGGCGGATGTAGTTCTCGGCCAGCCGGATATGATAAGCGGCGCGTCCAATAACGGC